>NZ_JACHTO010000003.1:0-89632 GCF_020135895.1 Campylobacter sp. 2457A
GGGGTTGTTTTAGAACCTAAATTTTATATAGAAAATGCCAACATGTTAAAAGAAAATCGTTTGCCAGTTTATAATTGGGTTTATGTAAGTGTATATCCTTATAAAAATGGAGTTAATGCTTATACTTATGGACTAAGAAATTTTAATCGTTTGGAATTTGAGGTTTATGAAAGTAAAATGGATGAAAAGGAATTGTTTTTTTCTTTGTATGATATTATTTTACATATTTTAACTTACGATATCGAATTAAAAGATTTAGATACTTTGAAATTTGAAGATGGCAAAAATATCAGTTTTTCAAAAAGTAAAGGAGTGAGTGTTGAAGGAGATAGTCTAAAAATAAATTTTTAGACTTCACATTAACTTCACAAAAATTAGATTTAATTCTTGCAACCAAAACAAAAAAAAGGAGAAAAAATGAAAATAAAATTAGGTTTAGCGGCTTTATTAGGAGCTACAGTGCTTTTAGCTAAAGATATTATTGTTCCTGCTAATACTCTTCCAAAAAATGCGCAAGAATTTATTGCTACAAATTTTAAAAATGCTCAAATTGCTTTAGTTAAAAAAGATATTGATTCTTTTGATGTAACTTTAAATAATGGGACAGAGATAGATTTTATGATCAATGGGGAATGGAAAGAAGTGGATGGAAAATATCAGGCATTGCCTAACAGTATTTTGCCAAACATTATGTCTAAGATAAGCACTTCATCAAACGCACAAATTTTAGAGGTGAGTAAAGAAGTGAATGGATATAAATTTGAATTAAATAATTATATGAAAATATATACAGATGCTCAAGGCAATATCTTAGGGCAAAAAATGGATCACTAATTATAAAGTGTTAAAAAATAATTAAAATATTTGATTTTTTTCAAATATTTTAATTAAAACCAAAAGAATATTTTTATATACTTCAATATAATACTTTGATCATCTTAAAATTCTACTGATTTATTAATTTTTAATTAATAAAATATTTCGTAAAAATTAATTATATAATAAAAATATCTGTAATATTTACAAAAATCTGATATAATGATTCACTTATTTTATCGTTAAAAAAAGGAAAAACAGATGAATACTTCTAACAATACATGGACCAGCCACGATATAAGGTGGGTGTTATCTCTTTTTGGAACAGCAATTGGCGCAGGTGTCCTTTTGCTACCTATAAGTGCAGGACTTGGTGGATTGATTCCCTTGCTAGTTATACTTGTTTTAGCTTTTCCTATGACTTATTTAGCTCATAGAAATCTATGTCGTTTTGTTCTTTCAAGTTCTAATCCAAAAGATGATATTACTTTTGTTGCAGAAAGTTATTTTGGTAAAGGCGGTGGATTTTTAATCACTGTATTGTATTTTTTTGCTATTTTGCCTATTTTGCTTGTTTATAGTGCAAATCTTACAACGACTTTGATTGAATTTTTAATCAATCAGTTTCATTATGATGCAGCAACACTTCATGGGGCTCGTATATGGATAAGCTTTTTAGTTGTAGGTGCTTTAGTTCTTGTTTCAATTTTTGGTGAAGGTGTGGTTACTAGAGCTATGAGTTTTCTTGTTTTCCCTTTCATTATATTTTTATTTATCCTTTCGTTGCTTTTAATTCCTCAATGGAATACAGCTTTATTTACAAATATAGATTTTTCAGTATTTCAAACAAGTAATTTTTGGGTGACTTTATGGCTTGTAATTCCTGTTATGGTATTTAGTTTTAACCATTCTCCTATTATTTCATCTTTAGCGTGTTTTTGCAAAAAAGAATATGGCGATGATGCAGAGTTTCGTGCTAGAAGAATTATTTCTTCAGCGGTAGTTTTAATGGTTTTTGTGGTTATGTTTTTTATTTTTTCTTGTGCTTTGACTTTTACTCCTGCAGAATTTGCTTCTGCAAAAGCTCAAAATGTTAATATTTTAACTTTTATCGCAAATAAATTCCCTCAAGTAGCTGTTTTAACCTATGTTGGGCCTATTGTTGCTCTTGTTGCGATCAGTAAAAGTTTCTTAGGACATTATCTTGGTTCTCAAGAAGGTTTAAATGGTATTTTATACAAGGCAAGTAATGGAAAAATTCAAGGTAAATTAGCTCAAACTTTAACAGCGATTATCACTTTTGCTATTGCTTGGTATGTGGCTTATGAAAATCCAAGTGTTATAGGTATTATCGAGACTATAGGTGGTCCTGTTTTGGCGATATTGCTTTTCTTAATGCCAATTTATTGCATTTATCGTTTTGATATTTTGGCAAAATTCCGTAGTAAAGCTTTAGATATTTTTATTGCTATTATGGGAATAGTAGCAATTTCGGCTGTTGTGCATAATCTTATTTTAGAATATTTTGTAAAGTAGGATATGATGAGTAATTTAAGTATTTTTAAAATAGGGGTAGGTCCTTCATCTTCACATACCTTAGGACCTATGCTTGCTGGAAATTTATTTTGTAAAAAGATTGCGAAAAGACTTGATGAAATAACTAAAATTCAAGTTACTCTTTATGGTTCTTTGTCTTTAACTGGCAAAGGACACTTAAGTGATAAGGCTGTAATTTGGGGCTTAAATGGCTTAGAAGCTAAAAATTTAAGCGCCTCTATACAAGAAGAAGCCAATAAAAACGCTTTAGAAAAAGGTAAAATCAATCTATGTGGAGAAAAAGAATTAAATTTCAATTATGAAAGAGATTTGATTTTTTCTAAAGATTTTTTACCTTTGCATGAAAATGGAATGCAAATTAAAGCTTTTAATGAAAAAGAGGAACTTGTTGATGAAGAAACTTATTATTCTGTAGGAGGTGGTTTTGTTTTAACTGCTGCAGAATTAGAAAAAAGAAATAAGAATTCAGGTCAAAACTTATCAAGTAAAAATGAAATAGAGCTTAATAGTGCTAAAGAAGTTCTTGAATTTTGCGAGAAAAATAATTGGAATTTGGCAGAGCTTTCTTATCAATATGAATTGCAATTTCATACAAAAGAAGAGATTAGGTCTTATTGCCTTGAAATTTGGGAAGTGATGCAAGAAGTTTATTATAATGGAATTCATCCTACCGAAGAGTATTTGCCTGGAAAGCTTAATTTAAAACGCAGAGCTAAAGGCTTACATGAGCGTATTTCTATGACAGCTGATCCTATGGGAATAATTGATTTCATTTCATTATATGCACTTGCAGTTGCAGAAGAAAATGCAAGTGGTGCTAGAGTAGTTACAGCTCCTACGAATGGGGCTTGTGCAGTTGTTCCTGCTGTTATGCTTTATCTTAAAAATCATACTATAGGTTTTAATGATGATCAAGCTGTAAATTTCTTATTAGCAGCTATGTTAATTGGTTCATTGTATAAGAAAAATGCAAGTATTAGTGGAGCCGAAGCTGGATGTCAAGCTGAAATTGGTAGTGCAAGTTCTATGGCTGCTGCCGCAATGGCTACGGTTTTGGGTGCTAATGCCTTCAAAGCTTGCAATGCTGCTGAAGTAGCAATGGAACATCATTTAGGTTTAACTTGCGATCCCGTTGCGGGACTTGTCCAAATTCCTTGTATTGAAAGAAATGCTTTTGGAGCGATTAAAGCTATTAGTGCGGCAAGAATGGCTATGACTCGACAATCAACCCCTAAAGTTGGTCTTGATGAAGTGATAGAGACGATGTATGAAACTGGTAAAGATATGAATTATAAATACAAAGAAACTTCTTTGGGTGGTCTTGCTACAAATTTAAAAACTGTATGTTAAAGCATTATGCTTTAACATTTTTTCTTTTTTTTAAAAATTCTCTTATTTCTTCTTTTGAAAATTTTTTTAATAAATTGATATGTTTAAAAAGTAGATTAGTGCTAATAGAACTTGCGATTAATACTATAATACATAAAATTAGAAAAAACAAATCGGTTAGGTTAAATTGTATCAAAAATAAACTAGCAAAAAACAAGCTTCCAAAAAATAAAAAAGATAAAAGCACACTTTGTTTTGTTTGAATTTCTCCGAGATTGTCTGAATTTTGGGTTAAATTTTTAAAAAATATGATTTTTCTACCAATATTTAAAATAAGAATTTCATCATTTTCCTTAAAAACTTGCTCTTTTATTCCTTGATAGATAAAAGTTTCCCCATTTGGATTAAGTTCATCTTTGTAAGACTTTAAAATATAATCTTTTAAAATAATATTTTTAATATCACTTTTCTTTTCAATTTTAAAGAAATTAAAATCATAATTTACGCGAAAAATTTTATTCAGATTCATAAATGCCATAGGTATCATTTCCTAAAAAATTTTTATAAAGAGGTTTTAAATTTAAAGGTATTGTAACATTTTTTTGATCATTTAAAATGGAACTTTGAAAAATTAAAAATAAATCCATTTCATTTTTAAAACTTTTTAAAAAATTTTCTCCTCCTTCATACATTAAAAATCTAGCTTTTTCTGGAATTTGAGTATAAATTTGGCGATTTGGAATTTGGAATAAAGGGATATTATGATCAAAATTTTCTAGTTTTTCATGGCTTAAAATGCAAAGATCGGGCGCCTTTCCTTGACAAAGTCTTGCATCTAAAGTCGGTTTATCTTTTCTTATGGTTTGACCACCTACTACCAAAAGATCTATGATTGATCGAATTTTATGAGCATAAGTTCTGCTTAATTCATTGCTAACGATTTTTCCTAAAGCTGATCCATTCATAGAAAGGGCTAATTTGAAAAGTTTAAATTGCCCTTTTTGCCATTTTAAAAAAGGTTTTAAAAGATCTTTTCCCTCTTTTTCGAGTATGCCAAATTCTACCTCTATATTTTGTTTTCTTAAAAAATCTCCCCCGCCTTTTGCGATATCATTTTCATCTTTAACACTGATAAAAATTTTTTTAAAACCAAGTTCGCTAAAAAGCTTTGCGCAAGGAGGGGTTTTTCCTTGATGAGAGCAAGGTTCTAAGGTAACAAAAGCGATAGCTTCTTTAAATATATTTTGATGATTTTTACAAATAAAATCATGCAAGGTATTAGCTTCTTTAGGCATTGAAATTTCAGGCTTTAATCTTTTAAAAGCATGAGCAATTGCATTGAGTTCTGCGTGTGCTAAACCTGCTTTTTCATGTGCTTTTATGGCTAATATTTTTTCATTTTTATCTAAAATCACACAGCCTACTGCAGGATTAGGATAGGTTAAAAATTGATATTTCCAAGCCTCGTTTAAGGCTAATTGCATGTAAAATTCTTTCATTGTTTCCATTAAAATTCTTTTTAGAGGATTATATAATATTATTATGTTTTTGTATAGGGTGGTATTTAAGAAGTTAGTGGCCGGGAGAAAGGGATTCGAACCCCTGGAGGTGTTACCCTCAACGGTTTTCAAGACCGCCGCTTTCGACCACTCAGCCATCTCCCGATTATGATTTTGTGCCTTTTTTGGAGGCGACATCCGGATTCGAACCGGAGATCAAGGCTTTGCAGGCCCATGCCTTACCGCTTGGCTATGTCGCCCTGATAAAATTAGAAAGTGGTGCCCGAGGCCGGACTTGAACCGGCACGGAAGAAAAATTCCGAGGGATTTTAAGTCCCTTGTGTCTACCAATTCCACCACCCGGGCGGGTGATATGGAGCGGGAAACGAGATTCGAACTCGCGACCCCAACCTTGGCAAGGTTGTGCTCTACCCCTGAGCTATTCCCGCAAAGTTTAAAGATGAAATTCTAGCAAAATAAACTTAAAATGAGTTTATTTTGCTATTTACATATAAATAATGCTGTAGCGCTTAAGCTTTGTTCTGTATTTTTAACAACAGGCAAGGATAATTGCATATCATTGGATTTTGCAGCAAAAAATCTTGGT
The DNA here is from genome assembly GCF_020135895.1 of Campylobacter sp. 2457A. Taxonomy (NCBI): domain Bacteria; kingdom Pseudomonadati; phylum Campylobacterota; class Epsilonproteobacteria; order Campylobacterales; family Campylobacteraceae; genus Campylobacter; species Campylobacter sp. 2457A. The sequence continues at coordinate 5,809 of NZ_JACHTO010000003.1, forward strand.
GATATATTTGCATTTAAATTTGTATCTAGGGTTTTTAATGTACAAGTTTTATTTAAATCTTTAGAGTAAATTGTTTCATAAGAATAGGCCTTTTGTAAAAGTTGGCTATAAAGTTCTTCTTTATTTTCTTGTAAAAGTTTTTTTGAAAATTTAGGTTCTAAAGAAGGTATAGAAACTCCCACAAAAGAACTTTTTTTAACTATAGTATTTAAATCATTTAAAAAATGGTTGAAATTTTCAAGATCATTTTCTTTGATAACGCATTCTAAATTTGCATTTAATTTTTGTCCTTTTATGGTTTGTATGCCATCTTTGTAAGAAAAATTAGGTTCTAAAGAAAAACTTCCCCCGCTGCAAAAATTATCTTTTTGGGTACGTTGTATGATTTGATTAAAAGTATCTGCAATTTGTTTTTTTTCATCGTCGCTTAGGGTGATTTTGCTATCAAGATTTTCATTAGCCCAAAAGTTAATATTTGTATAGAATTCATCAGGTTTTAAATGAGTGCTAATTTCTATATTTCTTGAAAAATTTAAAGCTTGATTTGAATGTTTTTTATCTAAAAATTCAACATTAAAAACCACTCCAGCTACAAAAAGTAAAAGACATAAAAATCCTACACCTAAACCTTTAAAAAAAGCCAACATTTTTTTCCTTTATTGTTTTGTTATTTGAATAAATGATTATATCAAATAAAACTTGAAATCTTATTTTAAATTTAAAACTAAAAAATTTATAAATAATAATTAAATAATAAATATTTTTAAACTTAAACTGAATTGCCATAAATAACAATGTTAAAAATTTTCTAAAAATTTTTCTCATTATTTTTTCCTTGATAAAAAAATATTGATTTGCAAATCTTTCAAAATCATAACATAAAGTATTAACCCTTTTTTTGTTCAACTTAATTTAATCTTAAAGTAATTATTTTATAGGGATTTAAACGCAATTTTTATTTTTAAAAAAACTTAATTAAGTTTTTTTAAGTAGATTTTTTGCAAAAAATGATACTCGTTTAAATATCTATTTTTTCATACTTTTAAGTGAAATTTTTTCAAAAACTGCCACTATAAAAAAGCCACAAAAAAAAAAGGGGGGGGGTTAATATTTTTTTTCATTTTTTTTAAAAATGAGGAAAAAAAACTCTTTCAAAGCATCATTTTTTCATAGTTTAAAAAAATAAATTTTTTTCAAAAAAAATCATTCAAATGATTTTTTAAATTATTTTTTTAGTAAATTTTATTTTTTTTGTATTTTTTTAAATAAAATTTATATTTATTTCATATTTTTTATTATTTTTTTAGCTTGTTTTTTATTTATATTAAAGAAAGCTATTTATTTATAAAGATTCTATTTCTTATTGTGAAAAAGTTTTTTTCTTACCTTTGTAGTTTTTTCTATTTTTATTATTAATGCTTTTTCTTATCATATATTTTTTGCATATTTTGTATTATGTTTTCATATTTTTTATTATTTTTTCTTTTATTTGTGCTTTGTTTTTTTATCATTTTTTTAGAAAAAAAATAATTTATTTTGAGAGTAAAAAATTAAAAAAAGTTTTTCAAAAAAATATTTTTTATGTATTTTTTTTATCGTTTTTTTTATCATTTTTTTCTATTTATTTTTTATATTTTTTTTAGAAAAAAAATAATTTATTTTTTAAAAGCAAAAATTAAAAAAAGTTTTTTTTAATTTTATTTTTTGCAAAAAAATCTTTTTTAACGTTTAAAGACCTATAAAATAGGGATTTGAGTTAAAAAACAGCCACTATAAAGGGTTATCCTGCCTCTATACAAGTTTTATATTTTTTACTATAATTTTTTCAATTTCAAATTACAAATTTTTAAGAAAAAAAATGCAAAAAAAATATAGAAGAATTACTCGAAGAAATAAAAAAAGTTAGAAAAGCAAGTTCTGTTATAAAAGATAAATTTGATAGAAATAAAATATTTAATCATTATGTCAGTTCTTATTCAATAAAAAACAATGTTAATAATTTTAATAAATCCTCTTTTTCTAAACAAGTTGTCGTAAAACTTTTAAGTAATTTATCAAGTGCTGGAGCGAAAAGAGCGATAAACTATATCTTAAAAAATAATGATACTCCTTACCTGATTAATGAAAAAGGGGAAGAGGTTTTAGCTAAAGAAGTTTTAAAAGATTGGAATAATGATTTTTCTAAATCAGCAAACGCAAAAGATGCTTGGCATTTAATGTTTTCTATAAAAGAAAGTGCTACTCCTAAAAATCTTGAAATATTAAAAAAATCTGTTCAGCGAGTTATGGATAATAATTTTCTAGGTTATAAGTATGTTATGGTTTTACATACCCATCAAAATAATCCACACGCCCACATAGTTTTAAATAAAAGAAATATATTGACAAAAAAGAAAATTCATTTCAATAAAAAAGAAGATATAAAAGAGTTTTGGGACGATGTTAGAAATAATTTTAGTATGACTTTAAATAACAAAGGTTTGCGTTATCATAATCATTCCATTTTAGAAAAGGATTTAAAGAAAGAATGTCAAAGAATTAAAAGAAATTTATACCTTGATGAGTATGAAACCAAAAATGATTTAAATGAAATTTTATTAAATAGTATCAAGAGAGAAAATATTAAAATTGAAAAGAAAAAAAGTAGAATTGATTTCTTTTATGAAGAGAATAAAATTTTAAAAGATGAATGAAAAAATTTGCTTAATCTTTTTAATCAATATAAAAAGAAAAATAATAAAAAATTTTATAAAATTGGGCGAGATTTAAAGCTTAATAATAAAAAAATAAATGAGAATGAAAAAATTATTTTAAATGAGATAAAAGAGTTAAAAGAAATTTATCCAAAAATTGAAATTTTAAACAAAGAATTAAATAAATTAACTTATGAAAAAATAATCGATGTAAAAAGATTAGAAACGTTTTCAGATAGTATAAAAAATGTAAAAATTTCATCAAAAAAAGATTATCAAGAATTCTTAAAAGTTAGAAGTTCTATTTCTAAAAATAATCAAAATTTAGATGATACCATTAAAAAGAATTTGGAGGCAAATTTAATCTCTTTAAGTCTTTTTAACGGCAAAAAACAAAATATTTTTAATTTAAACAATAAAATTCAAAGTTTAGATAATGCAATTTATTTGCTTAAAAAATCAAATTCTGAAGTATGGGAATACGAAAACTACCTTAAAACTTTAGAAAGCAATAAGGACTTCTTAAAGGATAATATTTCCTTGAGATTTAAAAATTTAAAATTAGAACTTTCAAATAAAAGCACTAAAAAGATTAATCCTTTTTTGATTAAAGAATATCAGAAAGGTTGTGAAATTTTAAATATCAAAGATGATTTAAATATAATCAATAAAATTAATAATTCTAGTTATTTTGGTAAGGTTAATAATAAGCAAAATGAAAATTTAAATGATTTAAAGAATAGAAGTTATGATTAATGCGGATTATCCGCATTAATTAAGGTATTTACTATCTTTTGCTTCAGTAGGGTCGCAAATTACAGAGTTATTTTTTTCCTTATAACAAATAATATTGACTAATTTATATTTATTTTCATTATTTTTTAATAGAAAATAATTGAAATATTGATTATCGTCAGATGGATTTTTTTGAACATAGTCTGCTAAAAAATCGGCAATTTCATTTCTAAGTTTAGAATCAACATGACTTAAGTTTTTAATTGAAGTATAATCATAAATTTCACAATTTGGATATTTACTTTTAATTTTTTCAATTGCTGGATTATAAAAAGGAGAATTATCCTTATTTTCTGCTTTTATTAAGCTATCACTGCACCCCGCTAAAAAACTGATTAGCCCTAAGACTAAAATTCCTTTTAAATTTTTTTCATTTTTTTCCTTTCTTGAAATGTTTTTAAGGTTTAGAAAACCACTTTTCCATATTTTTATCAAAAATAATCTCCAAACTTATATCTTTAATCATTTTTAAATGTAAATGATATATTGTAGCTTTGCTTACTATGACGTGGCAATACAATATCACCAAAATTTTCATGATGAATCGCATCAGGTAAAGTCTGTGCCTCTAATGCAATGCCTTCATTTTTATTTGCCAAAGCGCCTTTATCTCGGCTAAATGAAATGTTTTGTCCTTCGATCTTTTCAGGCGTATAAACAACAAGTCCATTACGATCAGAATGCACGATAATTTGACGCTTGCTTTCTTTATCTTTTAAAATGGCAACCAAATTTGTTTTAAGCACATAAGCTGTATCTAGTCCTTTAATTTCTTTAAGCACGGATTCTACATTTTTAAAATGACGAAAATCATAAGGTGTGTTATCAACAGCGAGAAATTTTCCAGTAGGGATTAAATACTCATCAGTTTCTAAAATATGATCGCTATTGATTTGTAATTCATGCGTTGTCAAATCGCGACGATTGCTCAGATTAAAATAAACATGGCACGTTGGATTAAACAAAGTATCTTCTTCGCCACCTATTGCGCTATATACAATGCTTACTTTATTTTGATTATCCAAGGTATAAACAATACTAGCTTGTATCTCTCCAAAAAAGCCATCCATACTTTCATCGATCTTTTTTTGAAAAGTCACACTCGCTCCATTTTCATCAACCGAAGTTGAATATTCCCAATTCCAAGTTGAAAAGCCATGTGACCCACCATGAAGAGTATTACCATGATCGTTTTGCGGCAATTTATAATGCTTATAAGATGCGTTTTTGATCCTTCCAGCAACCCTGCCGATTGATTTGCAAATATTTTGAGGATTTGAGTAATAATCGTTAATATTATCAAAACTCAATAATAAATTTTGATGCTCTTTATCCTTAGCCGGAACTAAAAACTGATGCCAAATTGCCCCCATACTAAGGCAGGAAATTTCTACATTATTGTCATTGATCAAACGAATTCGCGTCACTTTTTCATCATTATACTCGCCAAATGTTTCTTGCAATATTTTCATTTTTACCCTCCTAAAAAATCTTATACAATTTTGACATTAATTAATAAATACTTTTTAAGAATGGTGTAAAAAAAATTTAAAAGTGATTTAAAAAGATAAGAAGTAAAAAAATATTTAGGGAATAACCCTAAATATTAGTGAGAACAAGCGCTTTTTCCATTCATAATAGGCTGAATTGCAGAATTATCCGCACCGCCTTCATTGTTAATCTTTTCTATGAAATTCCAAATTTTCTCAGCCGCCATTAAATAACGCTTTGAACTCACGCTTTCAGGATGATAAAAACTCACTGGTTTTCCATCATCCCCACCTTCTCTAACGATCATTTCAATAGGAATTTGTGCTAGAACTTCGCTTTTGTAAGCTTTCGCCATTTCTTCAGTAGTTCCTTTGCCGAAAATATCATATTCTTTGCCATTATCAGGGCATAAAAATCCACTCATGTTTTCTACGATACCTGCGATTGGAATATGAAGTTTGTTAAACATATCAAGCGCTCTTTTGCTGTCATCTAAAGAAACGGTTTGTGGAGTGCTTACACATACACCTGCAGTGATTGGGATGCTTTGTGCAGAAGTGATTTGTGCATCACCTGTTCCTGGAGGCATATCCAAAAATAAAACATCAAGTTCAGGCCAAATCACATCAGCGAGTAATTGCTCCATCGCTTTCATGATCATCGCACCACGCCACATAAGTCCTTGTCCTTCTTCGATTAAAACTCCCATACTCATCATATAAATTCCATGAGTTAAAATAGGCTTTAATCTTTGTCCAACCACTTCAGGTTGAGTTTTGGTTTCTCCAAGCATTCTTGGGATATTTGGCCCATAAATATCCGCATCCAAAATCCCTACTTTTTTACCCATTTTTGCCATAGAAATAGCTAAATTTACGGTTGTGGTCGATTTGCCCACGCCACCTTTACCACTTGAAATCATGATGAAATTTTTCACTTGCGGAACGATATTTTTACCGCTTCTTGAATTGCTTTTTTCTTCAGGAATTTTTGGTGTGATGATATTAATTTCTATATTTTTTAAATTTAAAGATGATAAAACTTCGCTAACATTTTTGCGAATTTCATTAGAAACTTCAGGATTAGACGAAGCGATTTCGATATTGATAAAAGCTTCATTATTTTCTACTTTAACTTCTTTTACAAAATTAAAACTGACTATATCTTTTTCAAAACCAGGATATTTAACGCTTTTGAGTTTTTCTAAAATTTGTTCTTTCATAATTCTAATCTTTCCTTAAAAAATTAAAAATTTATTTTACTAATAAAAATCTAAAATTTAGCTTTTTGTAAGTGTATAATATGGTAACATTATATACATAGATAAAATTATAAATTTTAAGGAACAAAAGTGCAAGAATTAAGTCTAATTATGCTAGCAGCTGGAAATTCTACACGTTTAAATATGGAAGTTAAAAAGCAATTTTTACGTATAGGAGAAGATCCTTTATGGCTTTATGCGACAAAAAATTTAAGCTCTTTTTATCCGTTTAAAAAGATAATTGTTACTTCTGGTAATGTTTCTTACATGAAAAAATTTACAAAAAATTATGAAATTGTAGAAGGTGGAGACACAAGAGCGCAATCTTTAAAAAAAGCCTTAGAATTAGTCGAAACAGAATTTGTTATGGTTAGCGATGTTGCAAGAGTTTTTATCAGTAAAAATTTATTTGATCGTTTGCTTGAAAATATCGATAAAGCAGATTGCATCACCCCTGCTTTAAAAGTTTGCGATACCACGCTTTTTGATGAACAAGCCATACAAAGAGAAAAAATCAAACTCATTCAAACGCCACAAATTTCACGCACAAATTTACTCAAAAAGGCCTTAGAGCAAAATTCTGATTTTACGGATGATAGCACCGCTATCGCAGCTTTAGGAGGTAAAATTTGGTTTATAGAGGGTGAAGAAAATGCTAGAAAACTAACCTTTAAAGAAGACTTAGTTAAATTAAATCTCCCAAAACCTAGTCATGAAATTTTTTGTGGAAATGGTTTTGATGTCCATGAATTTGGCCAAACAAGACCTTTAATCTTAGGCGGTATCGAAATTCATCCTAGCATGGGCTTAAAAGCACACTCAGATGGCGATGTTTTAGCGCACTCTTTAACCGATGCGATTTTAGGTGCGGCTGGCTTAGGCGATATAGGCGAACTTTATCCCGATACTGATATGAAATTTAAAGATGCTGATTCTATGGAACTTTTAAAAAAGGCTTATCAAAAAGTCAAAGAAGTCGGCTTTGAGCTTATAAATGCTGATATTTGCGTTATCGCAGAAGCTCCAAAACTACACAAATTTAAAGAAGAAATTAGAGCTAATATAGCCTCAACCCTTAATATCAGCGAACACAGGATCAATGTAAAAGCCACTACCACAGAAAAACTAGGATTTATCGGTCGCAAAGAAGGCATAGCGGTTTTAAGCAATGCAAATTTAAAATATTTTGATTGGACAAAGTTATGAAAGTTTTAATCATAGAAAATGAAATTTACTTAGCACAAAGCATCGGTATAAAACTTAATAATATGGGCTATGATTGCACTATTATTAATTCTTTTAATGAATTTAATGAAGAAAAACGTTATGATATTATCTTACTTTCAGCTAATACTAGTAATTTTTTAAAAGCTGTAGAACATTTTAAAAACAGTATTATTATTTTACTGATTTCTTATATAAGCACTGATGTAGTTTCAACGCCTTTAAAAATGGGTGCTAGTGATTACATACAAAAACCTTTTATGATAGAAGAGCTAATAAGAAAAATAAAACACCATCAAGATTTTAGAAAGCTTTTAGCAGCAAATAAAACTTATGAAAGCTACATAAAATCTCGCATAAAAATGATAAAAATTCCAGAATACAATTATAAAAAAATCAAACTTCCACTCATTTTAAAATCCAATCTCCAAAATTCAGCCGATGCTTTTGTTTTTAAATATCTTTATGAACACAATATGGAATTTGCTTATATTGATTTAGCTGCTACTAATGCCATCGAAAAAGTAATGAAATTTCATTTTGAAAATTCTCTTTTATTTTTAAATAATCTTCAAATTTTAAAAACATCAGAGAGAGAAATTTTATTTAATTTCATAAAAAATAAGCCTGTAATTTTGCACACGAATTCTCAAATAGAAAATTCAAAATTCAATCAAATAGATCTAAACGATGATCAAAAGGGTATCATCAGTGATGAAATTTTAACTATTGATGAGTATATAAGATACATAGTTTTAAACTATCAAAATGTGCTTTCTGATACAGAGCTTTCTAAAAAAATAGGAATTTCTCGCAAATCCTTATGGCAAAAAAGGAAAAAATATGACCTCAAGAAAAAATAAAACAATCATAATTGATGAAAATGAATTAGGCATTCTTTCTCTTATAGAAGAAGGTTTACTAGGGAATTGCAATTATTTAATGGATGAAAATGAAAGTAAAGAAATTTTAAAAACTGGCAAATTAAAACGAGAAAATTTTCCCTATCCTTTCACCTTTGCTCCTAAAAATGCAGAAAAAGTCTTAAAAGATCTTAAAGAAAAAGATAAAATCGAACTCATTTGTAATGAAAAAATAGTAGGTTATATAGAATTTAAAAATAAATTTAAAAATGATAAAAATTTTTCGAGTATTTTCAGCTCTAGAACCTGTTCTTTAGAAAACAATGGAAAAACTTGTATCAGTGGAAAAATAAAAATCTATGATTCTCCTATAAAAACTATCAAACAACAATTTCAACTCGTAAAAGAAAAACTCAATGCTCAAAAAATAACTGCTTTAGTGACCAATCTTGATCCTTTGCATAGAGCACATGAAAGAATGTTTCGTTGGACTATAGATAAAGCGGATTTAGTAGTGATCTTTTTAGTAGAATCTTTTGATGAGGATGGCTTTGAATTTAATTTAAAAGAAAAATATTTGCAAAAACTCATACAAAATTATTTGCCACCCGATAAAATCTTTGTTTTTCCCTTAAAAAATATTGATCTTTTTCATTCTCATTTAAATCCTGCACTTGAAAGCATAGTGGCAAAAAATTTAGGCTGCACTAAACTTGTGGTAGGACAAAATCACACAGGCCTTGGGATGTTTTATGATGAAAATCAACCCAAATCGATTTTGGATGAATTTTCCAAAGATTACGGCATAGAAGTGATTATTTTACCTGAATTTGTATTTTGCAATGTTTGCCATATGATCGTAAGTACTCGATCTTGTCCGCATGGATTTCACCATCATTTACATTATAATTCTCAATCTTTGAAAAATTTATTAAGATTGGGTATTATTCCACCTGCGCTTTTTATGCGAAAAGAAATTTCAAGTATGATTTTATCTTCAATCTTTCCAAAGCGTTTTAAAAATTTTCAAAAAATATATAACGATCTTTTTGCCACAGATGGCATTTTAGAAGATAAAGAAGATGAAGAATTTTATCAAAAACTTTTAGAAGCGTATCAAATGTCTTATATCGTTTGAAAGGTAATAATGCAAAAAATTTTCTTGACTTTTTTTTATTCAGGTTGCGCCCCAAAAGCATCTGGAACTTTTGGAACTATCGCTGCTTTAATCCCCGCTTTTTTTATTTTAAGATATCTAGGAAGCACCACATTAGTACTACTTAGCTTTTTGATTTTTCTTATCAGCATACGTGTGATTGATGATTATGAAAAAAGCACAGGAATTCACGATGATAAACACATAGTAATTGATGAAGTTGCGGGAGTTTTTTTAGCTTGTGCTATAGCAGCTAATGCATCGAATTCTTTATTAAATTTCATCATGGCTTTTGTATTTTTTCGCTTGTTTGACATCACTAAACCTTCTATTATAGGAAAGATTGATAAAAAAGTTAAGGGTGGCTTAGGAGTGATGCTAGATGATATGGCAGCGGGTTTATTTGCTGGACTTTTAAGCGCTGTAATCTATGGAATTTTAATCAAATTTGATCTTTTATTTTGGGATAAAAAATTAATAGATTTATTTTGAAATTTTTCTTAAATTAATGAAATTTTAAATTTTATTCTTATATAATTAACCCTTAAAATTTCAAAAAAGGAATATTTAATGGCAAACCATAAATCTGCTGAAAAAAGAGCGAGACAGACTATTAAAAAAACAGAAAGAAATAGATTTTATAGAACAAGACTTAAAAATATCACAAAAGCTGTAAGAGAAGCAGCTGCTAAAAATGATAAAAACGCTGCAAATGAGGCTTTCAAAATAGCTAATAAAAGCATTCATGCTATGGTTAGTCGCGGTTTTCTTAAAAAACAAACTGCTTCACGCCGTGTAAGCCGCTTAGCTCTTTTAGTTAATAAAATTGCATAATTTTATTTTTAATGTTAGCTGATAAACTAGACCCTTTTTTAAAACGCTATGAAGAGTTAAATTCTCTTCTTAGTAGCTCTGATATCATTAATGATATCGAAAAGATGACTTCTCTCTCAAAAGAACAAAAGAATTTAGAACCTATTGTTTTAAAGGCTAAAGAATATTTAAAAACTTTAGAAAGTATAGAAGAAAACAAGGCTTTGCTTAATGATAGCGAACTTGGAGAACTAGCTAAAGAAGAACTAAAAATTCTAGAAGAATCTAAACCAAAACTTGAAGAAGAACTTAAAATTTTACTCTTACCTAAAGATCCAAACGATGAAAGAAATATCTTTTTAGAAATTCGTGCGGGCACTGGTGGAGATGAGGCTTCTTTATTTGTTGGCGATCTTGTAAAAGCCTATTCAAGATACGCAGAAAATCGCAATTATAAATTAGAAATAGTTAGCTCAAGTGAAGGAAGCGTTGGAGGTTTTAAAGAAATCATAATGCTAGTTAAAGGCATAGGGGCTTATTCTAGACTAAAATACGAAGGCGGAACTCATAGAGTTCAAAGAGTTCCTCAAACAGAATCTCAAGGAAGGGTACATACTTCTGCAATTACGGTTGCTGTTATGCCAGAAGTAGATGATATCGAAATACAAATCAATCCTAATGATCTAAAAATCGATGTGATGCGTTCTTCAGGTCATGGCGGACAAAGTGTTAATACTACCGATTCGGCCGTTCGTATTACTCATATCCCTACTGGTATAGTTGTGGTCAATCAAGATGGAAAAAGTCAGCATAAAAACAAAGAAAGTGCCATGAAAGTTTTAAAAGCTAGACTTTTTGAAATGCAAGAAAGCGAACGCTTAGCACAAGAAAGTGAAGCAAGAAAATCTCAAGTGGGAAGTGGAGATAGAAGCGAACGCATACGCACTTACAATTTTCCTCAAAATCGTATCAGTGATCATCGTATAAATTTAACCTTATATCGTTTAGACTCTATCATGCAAGATGGACTTTTTGATGAAATTATCGAGCCTTTAATCGCCCATTATCAAGCCGAGTCTTTGCAAGAGCAAAATTTATAATTTTGCTCTTTTAGTGTTTGTGTGGAAATTTATGTGGATTTCCATTAGCTCCTGCAAAGCTAATCATGCCTTGATTGATATCATAAGCTTGTCCAAAACCTTTAACAAATCTTCCTTTTTTGAATTCAAGTTTAACTAAATGAAAATCAAGCATTTTTCTTATAGTTTTTATTCCGCCTTCTGCACCTGTTTGTCTTTCAAATTCATCATAAATTTTATCAAATTGCTCCCCTCTTTCTATAAAATTTGCATCCACCCTATAACGCAACCTTTTGCGAAGTATCACAGAAGCAGCTTTGCTTTCATCCTCTAAAAACATTATTTCTATATTGCTTGGATTTGCTTTGATATTGTTAAAATGCTCACTCACTTCACTGATATAAATATAATTCCCCAAATCAGTCGCTACAAAAGGTGCATAAGAGCAAACAACTTCATTATTTTCACTTAAAGTCGCTAAACATACAGAATTAAAACTTGATTTAAATTCCTCAATTTCCTTAGCCACTCCGCTAAAATCCTGCTCGGTTTTTACACTCATACAAAGAGAAATAATCGTATCTTTTAAAGTCTCTTCATTCGCTTTTTTAGGGAATTCAATACGCAAGGTTTCATCATCGTTATAAATGATATCCAAACCCTCAAAATCAACATGACTTAATTTCACATCTTTAACTTCTTTTACACCTCCAAATTTTTTACAAAGATCGACTAAATTTGATCGGTGATGTTCATTCATGTGAGAAATAATGCTTTCTAGATTCATTTTTATTCCTTTTATTAAAAATTTTAATTTTAAAATGATATCAATTATCAAATTAAATAAATCTTAAGGACTAATCTAATATTTTTAAAATCAAAAATTTTATTTATTTTTAAGACAATAAACGATAAATTTATCACTTTATATTATGATATACATTATCATTATTTAATCTCTTAAGGAGTTAATCTTGCATAAAAAAATAACGTTGATAAAATTCTTTATCCTGATAAATTTTTTACTCATTGATATTAATGCACAAGAAAACAACGAAGAAGATAAGGTTAAACTGGATGAAATCGTTGTTTCTGCAAGTAAGCAAGATTTTGATAATAGTTTAAGAAATGTCATCGTTATTAACAGCTCCGATTTGCAAAAAAAAGGTTTTAGCTCCATAGAACAAGCTTTAGAAAGAATGGCTGAAATTAATTTTGTTAATTTTGGACTAGGAAGAAATATTGACATGCGAGGTCAAGGCGATAAATCCAATGTCGCTGTTAAAGTCATGATCGATGGAAAATCAATTAACATGCTTGATAATTCTCATGGAGTAACTCCACTAAATAGTATCAATCTTGATAATGTTGAACGTATAGAAATTATCCCAGGTGGAGGCTCTGTACTTTATGGAAATGGTACTCGCGGAGGTGCGATCAATATTATCACAAAAAAACAAAAAAAAGATTTATTTTCTATAGCTATAAAAGGAAATGGATACAATCGACACAAATTAGGTGGCAATTTAGAAATCAATGCGGCCAAAAAAATCAACGAAAATCTAGCCTTTAGTTTTAATATGGAAGGCTTTAATCAAGATGGTTATCAAGATGGTTATAATGAAAAAGGCTATTTTATAAACACTAAAACCTATATCAACCCTAATGAGCAAAGCGATTTGATTTTTGGTTATAATTATTTTAAAAGCAAAAATACAGGAAGTGGATATTTAACAAAAGCACAAATTGAAGACAATCCTAAACAAAAAGGCAATGGAGAAAATATCACCTCTATCAATAGACCTGAAATCACTCTAGATTATCATTACTATCTTGATGATACTTGGGAATTTGATCTAGAAACTTTCTGGCAAAATCAAAAAATCAATTATCTCAAAGATATTTCCATGATGACTGTTATGGGTATAACCTTGCCTGTATATCAAAATGGAAGTAGTTTTGAAGATACCTTTACAGGGATAAATCTTAAAAGCAGATACAACTATAAAGACAATTCTTATCTTATCTTTGGTTATGAATTTGCTAATCATGATGCTAAAAGAACAAGCATTATCCATTATGATATAAATATGCCTAATTTTTCAATCAATCACACCATGACAACTCTTATGGATATGAAAAAGCAAAGCCATTCTTTATTTGCACTTGATTCTCATGAATTTAATGATATTTTCAGCATTTCTAGTGGGTTAAGATATGAACGCAGTTTTTATAAAACAAATAGAAACTATACAAGCAGAATGCTTATTTTTCAAACACAAAAAAATAATACTGAAACCTTTAATACTGAAAATCAAGGCAATAATTTTGCCTTTGAAATCACTCCAAATTTTAAATACTCAAACACAGGAAGTTTATACCTTAAATATGAAAGAGGCTTTATATCTCCTTCACCGGCACAATTTGTCAATAAAGATCAAAAAACACAAAAATATTATTCTTCAGATTTAAATTCTGAAATTTTTAATACCTTTGAACTAGGAATCAATGATCTTTGGTGGGATTTTTATGGATTTAATTTAACTTTATTTTACACCTTAAGCAAGGATGAAATTTCATATCTTGGAAATCCACATTCTGAGGCAGGTGCTTTTTGGAAATATTACAATATCGATCAAACTCATCGTATTGGCGCGGAATTAAATTTCGATCAAAGCTTTTTAGATGATGCGCTTATATTTAGACAAAGCATAGCCTATATAGATGCTAAAATTTCAAAAGGGATTAACAAAGGAAAAAGAATTCCTTATGTCTCAAAAATCAAAGCTAGTCTCGGTGTAGAATACGCTATTAATTCAAATTTTAGTACCTTTTTGGATCTAACTTATTATTCTCGTGCTAAAGATGGTGGAATGATAGATGAAAAAACCGGAAAAATGAGTAAAAACACTTGGATAAAAGATTATGCTTTAACAGATATTGGTTTAAGCTATTATTATAAAAAATTACAAATTTCTAGCGGAATCAGAAATCTTTTTAACAAGCAATACTACACCTATCAAGACAGCCTCAATGACGAATATTTATCAGGAAGTGGTAGAAATTATTATTTAGAGTTAAAATATGTTTTTTAAAAATTTTATTTGGGCTATAATTATTTTTATTATTTATTTAGGAGTTATCCTTATCTCTCTTTGCTTAGGAGATGAAAATTTAAGTCCTACTCAACTTTTTTCTCATCTTATTTCAGAAAATGAAATTTTGCGTCAAATTATAATTGATGGACGTTTACCAAGAATTATAATGGCTATTTTAATTGGAATGCTTTTAGCAAGTAGTGGAGCTATAACTCAAAATGTCTTTTCAAATCCTATAGCTGATCCCTATATTATAGGTATAGCTTCAGCAGCAACTTTTGGTGCAGTCCTAGCTTATCTATTAAAATTGCCAGATTATTTTTATGGAATTTTGGGATTTTTTTGCTCTGCTTTTTTTACCTTGGCAATCTTTAAAATTTCCTCAAAATCTTCTATGGCTACTTTGCTTATCATAGGAATAGCGACTTCATCTTTTTTAGGAGCCTTTGCTTCATTTTTTACCTACCTTATAGGCGAAGATTCTTTTAAAATAGTTGCTTGGTTAATGGGAAACATTGGGTCAGCTTCTTGGTATGAAGTTGTTATTTTAATACCTCCGCTATTTTTATCTTTGTTATATTTTTATATACACAGAAACGAACTTAATATTATTTTAAGTGGTGATGATGAAGCTAGAAATTTAGGAGTGGATGCAAAAAAACTTAAAATTAATTTACTTATAATTTCTTCCCTATCTGTATCTTTTGCTATATCTTTTACAGGATTAATTGGCTTTGTAGGTCTTATTATTCCTCATGGAGTAAGAATTCTATTTAAAAATTATAATAATATTTTAATAATACCTTTTTGTACAGTTTTTGGAGGTATTTTTTTGCTTATTTGTGATACCCTAGCTAGGACAGTTATAGCACCTATACAAATTCCTATAGGAATTTTAACCGCTTTTATTGGATCACCAATATTTTTATATTTAACTTTGAAAGCTAAAAGGTTATTATAATGTTTGAAATAAAAAATTTAAATTTTTCCTATAATAAAAAAATACTGCTAGAAAATATTAATATAAATATTGAAAGTCAAACATTTATAGGAATTTTAGGTCCTAATGGATCGGGTAAAAGTACTCTTTTAAAAATTATGCTCAAAAATTTAACCCCCAAAAGTGGTGAAATAATACTTTTCAATAAAAATATTAAAGATTTTCAACTTAAAGAATTTGCTAAAATTTGTGGCTTTGTTCCTCAAAATTCAGAACTTAAAACGCCATTAAAAGTTTTAGATGTGCTTTTAATGAGTAAATTTATTCATTTAAAAAATTCTTTTAATACATACTCAAAAAAAGATATATTAGAAATTCAAGAATTAGCTCAAATGATAAAAATAGACGAATTATTACACAGAGATATATTATCTTTAAGCGGAGGAGAATTTCAAAAAATATTATTAGCTAGAGCTTTACTCAAGCAACCAAAAATTCTATTTTTGGATGAACCTACATCAGCACTTGATTTAAACCATGCTATTGAAATTCTAAGTTTTTGTGAAAATTTAATTCAAGAACAAAAAATTACTATTATAGCGGTACTTCATGATCTAAACCTTGCATCACTTTTTTGCAACAAATTACTTTTTTTAAAAAAAGGCAAGGTGAGATATTTTGGCAACACTAAGGAACTTTTAAAAAAAGAAATTTTAAAAGAAATTTATAATTTAAACTGCAAAATTATTTATGAAAATTCAAAACCTTATATTTTAGCTTTAAAGGAAGTAAAATGAAAAAAGTACTAATCTTATGTTTCGTATTTATAATAACACTCCAAGCAAAAGAACGTATTATTTCTCTTGATCCAGCAAGTATTGAAACGCTTTTTATGTTAAAAGCGGATGATCAAATCATAGGCATTGTCTCTTTAACGCATTCAGATATTTATCCAAAAGAAAAAACTTCTAAAATTACAAGTGTTGGAACATTTACAAATCCATCAGTTGAAAAAATTATTTCTCTTGATCCAACTTTGGTAATTTTAAGTTCTTATTCTCTTAACTTAAAACAAAAACTTGATAATTTTGGTATTAAAACTATGATTTTTAAAACGCAACATCTTAATGATATAAAAGATAACATAAAAATTCTTGCAAAAATAACACAAAAAGAAAAGGAAGGAAAAAAAATTTTAAAAAAATTCGAAGATGAACTAAAAAATTTAGAGAAAAATCCTTTAAATAAAAGTGCAATTTATCTTTATTCTAGCAATCCTTTAATGGCTTTTAGTGATAATTCTTTAATTGCTGATATTTTAAAACTTATCGGAATAAAAAATTTAAGTCCGAAAAGCAATATAACACGTCCAATAATATCAGAAGAATATATACTAAAGCAAAATCCTGATTTACTTATATTTGGAATCAATGCAACTGATAAAAATCTACTAAATAACAGCTCTTTATTAAAAAATACCAAAGCAGTTAAAAAAAATCGAATCTATACTTATAAAAATACATATTTATTATTACGTTTAAGTCCTAAAATTATAGATAGAATTAAAGAATTTAAAGCGGAAATTAAAACAGTCTTGCCTTAAAAAATTCACAACTTTGACAAAGCTTTTCGATGCGTTTATTTTCCTCAAAAGCTTTTTTCATCGCCGTTAAACGCTTAGAATTTAAAAGATTTTCAAAACCATCTTTAAAAACATTGCCCAAATTTATATCCCCTTTAGCATCCAAACAACAAGGAACTAAAGTTCCATCACTCAAAATTCCAATTTGATCTTTTAAGGCGTAACATTTTCCATGAAAATATAAAGGCGTATCATCCAAATTTGGCCACTTAAAAAGCTTATTTTGATGAAGGATAATGTGCCTTGCTAAATAATTTTTTGCCAAAGGAAAATCAATATCTTTTTGAAATTCTTTAGATAAAAATTCATAAATGATAAAATTTTCTTTAGGTGCTTTAAAATCAGTATCTAAATTCCAAAGCCTAAGATTAATAAAGCTTGTTTTTTGGCACCTTATATGTTCTTTGCAAAATGTTAAAATAGGATCAAAATATTGCTTTAAAGAAAACTTACTTTGGCTTAAAAAAGCCATCAAAGAAATATTAATCTGACGGATATTTTCATAATTTAATAATAAATCACGATTTTTAACATCAAAATAAAAACCGCTTGTAGTAATCTCAAGTTTCATATCATAATCTTTAGCAATGTCTAAATAACTCTTTAAATCCGGCAAAAGTAAAGGATCGCCTAAAAGATGTAGAGTAAAAAGCTTAGATTGATTATGAATTTGCTTTGCTAAAGTGATAAAATTTTCTTTAGACATAATTTTTCGTATTGCTTTTTGTGAAGGGCAAAAATCACATTTTAAACCACAAATATCGCTTAGTTCTATATAAATTTTTTTAAATTTCATTCTTTTATCCAAAAACAGTTATTTTACCAATTTTCAAGTAAAATAGTAACATTATTTATAAAAATTCTTATTTTTTTATTCCTTTACTTAGGTATTTTAAAGTATTAAAAAAAATCATGCTACACTTAAAATAAAAACTTGCAATATTAAGGACTTGTATGCAAAAATCTACTCATAAAATTCGCTCTATCATGGCAGCAAGCAGTGGAAATCTAGTAGAATGGTTTGATTTTTATATCTATGCTTTTACAGCAACATATTTTGCTCACACTTTTTCAACATCAGATAATCCTACAATCCAACAAATTAATGCTTTTGGAGTTTTTGCCGCAGGATTTTTTATGCGCCCCATAGGCTCTTGGATCTTTGGCTCTTTAGCTGACAAGATGGGTCGTAAAAAATCTATGATAATATCTGTAGTTTTAATGGCTTTAGGTTCTTTTATGATAGCAGCCCTACCAAGCAAAAATATAGTTGGTAATCTTGCTATTATCTTGCTTTTAATAGCAAGACTTATACAAGGTCTTAGCGTAGGCGGAGAATATGGTATAGTAGCAACTTATCTTTCAGAACTCGCCGTAGAAGGAAAACGCGGTTTTTACTCTTCTTTTCAATATGTAACTCTAATAGGCGGACAACTTCTAGCGGTTATGAGTATTAGTATAATGTTTTTATTTTTTAGTATTGATGATATGAAGGAATATGCTTGGAGAATACTTTTTATCATAGGTGGAATTTTAGCACTTGGTTCATTTTTTTCAAGAAGGATGATAAATGAAAGCGCCACCAAACTTCATCAAAATGAAGATCGTGGAACTTTAAAAGCATTATGTAAATCTTGGAAACCTTTTTTAATAGTGCTTGCAATAACCTCTGGAGGTTCTTTAACTTTTTATACTATCACTACTTATACGAAAACCTTTATAGAAAATGCAGGTATGGATAAAATACTTGTTAATAATCTTTTTTTAGGTGCTTTATTTATACTTATGATTATCCAACCTATTTTTGGTTATCTAGGAGATAAAATAGGACATAAGAATTCTTTAATTATATTTTGTATTTTAGCCCTTGTAGGAATTTATCCTATTTTTGCATTGATCACTAAAAATGCACAAAATAGTTCTTATTTGGTATTTATCTTGGTAGTATTATTATTTATTATTTTAAGTTTTTATACTTCAGTCGCTGGAATTTTTAAAGCTAAACTTTTTCCTGAGCATATAAGAGCTTTAGGAACAGGTCTAGGTTATGCTATTTCAAATGCTGTTTTTGGGGGCTCTGCACCTTGGATAGCTTTACAATTTAAAAATGCAGGTATGGAAAATGGCTTTTTTATCTATATAACTATTTTTATAATCATTATGCTTATAGCCACTTTATGCTTACCTAAAAAATCAGAACTTAAGTAAATTTAGAGCTTTTAAAGAAAGTATTGATAATGGGATAGATTTTAGTTCTTTAATTTCTTTAAATTCATAATCTTTAGTTTTAATTTTTAAAATTTGATGATACACTTTAATATTGATTTTATATTTAGTATAACTATGTTTAAACTCTCCTAAAAACATCATATTTTTTTGCTTTTTAAATTCATTTTGCTTAAATAAAGGAAAATTATACATGCCCTTATAAAGCTTTTCTTGACTTTTTTCAATAGCAATTTGATCTTTATAAATATAAAAAATAAGTGCTAAATTTAATTTTTCATAAAGAATTTTCTTATTTTCAGGATAAGAATGTGGGTTAAATTTGGCCTTGCAAAAATCATACAAAGGGCAAACTCCACATTTTGGATTTTTTGGCAAACAAACCAAGGCACCTATATCAAGCAAAGCTTGATTATGATTAAAAGCATCATTTAAATTTAGGATTTTATATGCTTTTGATTCGAGCTCTTTCATGTTCGTATTTTTTAAAGCAAAAAGGCGAGAAAGCACACGGCGTATATTGCCATCAACAAAAGCCACCTTTTGATCATAAGCAAAACAAGCAATTGCACCTGCTGTATAAGCGCCTATACCGCTTAAGCTTTTTAATTTCTCAAGCTCTTTGGGCAAAATACCACCAAATTTCTCCATACATTCTAAAGCTGCTTTTTTTAAATTTCTAGCACGAGTGTAATAACCAAGTCCTTGCCAAGCTTTTAAAAGCTCATCTTCATTAGCACTAGCTAAACTTTGCAAAGTAGGAAATTTTTGTAAAAATGGAAAATAAAATCTTTCTAAAACAGATTTTACCTGAGTTTGCTGAAGCATAATTTCACTGATATAAACCCCATAAGCTCTATCAATTTGTTTCAACCTATCATCACAATGAGTACTTTGTAAATTCCGCCAAGGTAGATCTTTTCGCCCTTTATCTTCATACCAAAGAAGTAATTTTTTTTGAAGTTTCTCAATGGTTTGTTTTTGCATAAATCAAAGTATATCAAAAATTTTAGATTTTTTTTGATAAAATAAACAAAATCGATTCTTAAAAAGGGGAAAATATGTTGGTAAATACCAAAGAAGATTTTTTACTTTTAATCAAACAAATAGAACAAAAAAGTGGCTATAAACAGCCTAAAGCTTTTGGTATAGCAAGACTTGATAGAGGACAAATCAATAAAAATAAAATCTTACAAGCGAGTTTTGCTTTGGTAAATTATGAGCAGAATTTTAGTTCAGCTGCGATCATACTTGAATCTTTTATGCAAAGGGGAATCGAGATCGATTTTAATGCGAGCGAATTTACTCAAGTTTTAAAAATGGAAGATATTGAATTTGCTTTATCTTGCTTCAAACCTTTTTTAGAAGAAGAAGGGCATAAAAATATCGACTTGTTAAAATTGATTAAAGAGAAATTTAAAGACGATGAATTTGCTTTTGTATGTCTTTTTGAAGATAAAGAGCCTTTGAGTGTTGAAAGCGTTTATCTTAAACTTTATTTGCTTTCTACAAAAAAAGTGCCTTTAAGAAGTATCAATCTAAATGGCGCCTTTGGACTTTTAAGCAATGTTGCTTGGAGTGATGATAAGCCTATAGAGCTTGATTATTTAAGAGAAAATGAAATGCGTTTAAAGATGACTAATCAATATCCAAAAATTGATTTTGTTGATAAATTCCCAAGATTTTTAGCGCATATCATACCTGAAGATAATACAAGAATTTTAGAAAGTTCAAAGGTAAGAATGGGTGCTTCTTTGGCAGCAGGAACAACGATTATGCCAGGCGCTTCTTATGTGAATTTCAATGCAGGAACAACGGGAGCTTGTATGGTAGAGGGTCGCATAAGTTCAAGTGTAGTCGTGGGAGAAGGATCTGATATAGGCGGAGGAGCTTCTATATTAGGAGTTTTAAGCGGAACAAGTGGAAATGCGATCAGCATAGGCAAAGCTTGTCTTTTAGGCGCTAATTCTGTTACCGGCGTTCCTTTGGGTGATAATTGTATCGTTGATGCAGGAATTGCAGTGCTAGAGGGAACTAAATTTTTATTAAAAGATGCACAAGAACTCGCAAAGCTTAATCCAAATTTCACTTTTGATAAAGAAATATACAAAGGTTTAGAACTTCAAGGCTTAAACGGACTTCATTTCCGTCAAGATTCTACAACGGGAGTGATGATCGTTGCTTTAAATAAAAAAGCAGTCAAACTCAACGAAGCTTTACATTAAGATAAATTCTCAAGTTTAGCTTGGGATTTATTTTTTAACAATAAAAAATATTTTGGATTGTTTTTTAGATAGGAAGTAAATCCTAGCATAAGCTAGGATTTTATTAAGCTACAAATTCAATAAAAGCCATTTCAGCAGCGTCACCACGACGAATTCTAGTTTTAATGATTCTAGTGTAGCCACCGTTTCTTTCTTTAAATTTTGGAGCGATTTCTGTGACTAATTTGTTAGTAGCGTTTTTATCTTGCAATGAAGCAAAAACAGCTCTATGCGCATTAAAATCGCCCAATCTTGCTCTTGTAATAAGTCTTTCTACATATCCTCTTAATTCTTTAGCTTTTGGTAAAGTTGTTTCTATTTTACCGCTATTAACTAAAGCTATCGTTAAATTTTTTAACAAAGCAGCACGATGAGATGAAGTTCTGCCAAGTTTTCTATATCCGTGTTTATGTCTCATTTTTTATCCTTCATTTTGTGCTTTTAATTCAGTGATTTTTTTGCTTAATATATCTCTATTATCACTTAATTTAGAAGTTCCTACAGGGAAACCTATGCTTTCCATGATGCTTTTGATTTCATCAAGTGATTTTTTACCTAAATTTTTAAGTCCCGCAAGTTCATTTACACTCATTAAGGCAAGTTCGCCTATATAAACAACTCCTGCTTTTTCAAGGCAATTGTAACTTCTTGCACTTAAATTTAAGTCAGTGATATTTTGCAATAATTTAGTATTTTCTAATTCATTGCTAGTGGCTTGATTTTTAATGATACTTCTAACATTAGTGATTTTATCAAACACTGATAATTGTTTATACATAGCTTCTAAAGCATTTTGAAAAGCTTCATTTGGAGTGATTTGTCCATCTGTGGTGATAGTTAAAACCACTTTTTCATAATCAGGATTATCTTCAAATAAAACTTTTTCAATATCATAAGTCGCTTCTCTTACTGGAGTAAAGAAAGCATCCAATGCTATAAATTTAGGATCATCTAAAAATTCTTTGATTTCTTCGCTTGGAACATAACCAATACCTTTTTCTATAATCAAAGTAAATTTAAGATCCGCATCTTCATTGATGGTTGCTAAATATGCATCAGCATTTACCACTTCAACTTGATCATTGTTCAAATCTTTGCCATAAATTTCTTTAGGGCCTTTGAAGTTAAATTCTACGATTTCTTTATCAGAATCATTCTTAATCTTAAAACGTAATTTTTTCAAGTTAAGAATAAAAAGCGCGATGTCTTCAAACATACCACGCATACTGTCAAATTCATGAGATATTCCATCAATATGAATTGCAGTTGGAGCGTAGCCTACGGTGCTTGTATAAAGCAAGCGACGTAAAGGATGGGCTAGGGTGATCCCATAGCCGATTTCAAAAGGCCAAGCGCTGATTTTAGCCACAGTATCACTAATATTTTCTATTGTAAATTCTGTTGGCGTATAAGCGGATGTTGTAATTTTTCTCATATTTAGCCCCTATTATTTAGAGTAAAGCTCAACGATAAATCTTTCCTCTACCGGAATGACAACTTCTTCTCTTTCAGGTTTTCTTGTAAAAATTCCAAATCTCTTGTCTTTTTCTACATCAACCCAAGCTACTATACCGGTTTGCGCTGTAAGCTCTATTGCTCTTGTAATTTGAGGATTATTTTTGCTTTTTTCGATGATTTCGATTTTAGCACCTGCTTCTACTCTAAAGCTAGGGATATCCACTCTTTTACCATTAACTAAAATGTGTCCATGAGTTACAAGTTGTCTTGCAAAACGACGAGTTGTTGCAAATCCCATTCTATAAACTACATTGTCTAATCTTTGCTCTAAAAGTTGGATGAGTAAAACCCCTGTATTACCATCTTTTCTAGCTGCTTCTGCAAAAAGTCTTCTAAATTGCTTTTCGCTAACTCCATACATAAATTTAGCTTTTTGTTTTTCTCTTAATTGAAGTCCATATTCGCTAATTTTACCTTTTCTTGCTCCGTGTTGTCCTGGTGCATAAGGGCGTTTATCTAATGCACTTTTTCCGGCTAATCTTCTTTCTCCTTTTAATGCCAAGCTAACACCAAAGCGTCTTTCTAATTTTTCTACTGGTCCTCTATATCTTGCCATAATAATCTCCTAAATTTTTCTTATATTTTAGACGCGACGACGCTTAGGCGGTCTACAACCATTGTGAGCTAATGGAGTGATATCTTTTAAGAAAGTAACTTTGATTCCTTCCATAGCGCCTACACTTTTTACAGCAGTTTCTCTACCACTTCCTGGTCCTTGAACTTTTATACCTACTTCTTTAATTCCGTGTTCTTTTGCTTTATTTAAAGCGTCTTCTACTGCTTGTTGTGCCGCATAAGGGGTTGATTTTTTAGAACCTTTAAATCCTAAACCACCTGCACTGCTCCAAGCAATCGCATTTCCCATTTCATCAGTTACTGTTACCATGGTATTGTTAAAAGTTGCACTGATATATACAATACCTTTTGCTATATTTTTTTTAACTACTTTTTTCTTTACAATTTTTCTTTTAGCCATTTCTTATCCTTATGATTTTGCACCAACGGTTTTTCTTTTACCCTTGCGAGTTCTAGCATTTGTTTTTGTTTTTTGACCACGAACAGGTAAGCCTTTTCTATGTCTTAAACCTCTAAAACTTCCCAAATCCATAAGAGCTTTGATATCCATAGCAACTTGTTTTCTAAGATCCCCTTCAACCATATAGTTTTCTTGGATTTCTTTTCTAATTGCCGCTGCTTCATCTTCGCTAAGTTCATGAACTCTTTTATCGTAAGAAATTCCTGTCTTATCAAGAATTTTTCTTGATGTAAAAAGCCCTATACCATAAATGTAAGTTAGTCCATACTCAATTCTTTTTTTCTTTGGTAAATCAACACCTGCAATACGAGCCATGTTTATCCTTGTCTTTGTTTATGTTTTGGATTTTCGCAAATAATGCGAACTACGCCTTTACGGCGAACTACTTTGCACTTGTCGCACATCTTTTTAACAGATGGTCTCACTTTCATGAGCGTCTCCTTTTAAGTAAATTCCACTTGATTTGCGACTGCATCAGGTTTTATGAATAACCAACTATTTTTAAAATAAGTGGTGAATTTTAAAAATACTTCTTTCATAGTTCGATACAAAATGTCGCAAAAACGCTAATTTTATCGAAAAAAAACTTTTAATTAGCTTATTTATATCTAAAAGTAATACGTCCTTTATCAAGACTATAAGGCGTGAGTTCTACTTTAACTTTATCACCAGGCATAATTCTTATATAATGCATACGCATTTTTCCTGCAATGTGACAAAGAATGACATGTTTATTGTCTAATTCTACTTTAAAATTTGCATTAGGTAATGCTTCGAGTACTGTTCCGTCGATTTCTATTACATCATCTTTTGCCAAAAGTTTTCTCCTTTTAATTTTTAAAATGTAAAAATTATTCTATCAAAAATTATTAAAAAATTTACTTATTTTTTGTTATTTATCGTTTGATATTTTTTTGATAAAATAAAAACAACCAAATCTTTATAAAAAGGAGATGAAATAATGATCGATTATAAAATTTTAGACAATGGAAGAATTCATAGCAAGGGCTATGCCATGCTTGGCAAAGATGCGAAATTTACCCCTTTTGAATTTTCTCGTCACGTTATAGGCGATAATGATATTTTGATAAAAATTTTATACGCAGGAATTTGTCATAGTGATGTGCATACTGCAAAAAGTGAGTGGGGAGCGACTATTTATCCTTGTGTTCCTGGCCATGAGATCGCTGGAGAGGTCATCTCTGTAGGTAAAAATGTGACTAAATTTAAAGTAGGTGATTATGCGGGTGTAGGTTGTATGGTTAATTCTTGTGGAGAATGTGAAGCTTGCAAACGCTCTCAAGAGCAATTTTGCGAAAATGGAAAAACAATTTATACCTATAACAGTAAAGATATTTTTCATAATAATGAAATCACTTATGGTGGATATTCTAACAATATAGTCGTGAGTGAAAAATTTGCAGTTTGTGTTCCTAAAGATGCACCTCTTGAAAAGGTTGCACCTTTGCTTTGTGCGGGTATTACAACTTATTCTCCTTTGAAATTTTCAAAAATCAAAGAAGGTTCTTTGGTAGCTATAGCAGGTTTTGGCGGACTTGGAATGATGGCGGTAAAATATGCGATTAAAATGGGTGCAAAAGTGAGTGTTTTTGCGAGAAATGAAAATAAAAAAAGTGACGCTTTAGTAATGGGTGCAAGTTCTTTTTATACGAGCACGGATAAAGATGCGGTTAAAGAGCGTTTTGACTTGATCATTTCAACCATTCCAACACCTTATGATCCTTCTGTTTATCTTGATTTGCTTAAATTTGGAGGAGAATTAGCTATAGTAGGACTTCCACCGGTTGAGCATAAAATAGGAATTCAAATCAATACCTTAATCCATAAAGCAGGCAAAAGGGTTTATGGATCTTTAATAGGTGGAATAGCTGAAACTCAAGAAATGCTTGATTTTTCACTTAAAAATAAAATTTATCCAGAAACCGAGCTAATCACTCCGCAAGAAATCGATAAAGCTTATGAAAATTTAACTTCTGGAAAAGCAAAATTCCGTTATGTAATCGATATGACAAAAGAATAATCAGCGATCAAAAATCAGATCGCTGATATCAAAATTTCTTTCTTTGGCTATTTTTAAAAGTTCTTGCAAGGTTTTTTCATCTAATTTTTTTCTTGCTAAAATCCATAGATATTTTTTATCAGGACTTCCGACAATAGCCACTTGATATTCTGTATCGATGAAAATAATTTCATAATTGGTTTTATTAAAAAGATTCATAAAAAAATTAAAGCTTACAGCTAATTTTCGATTAGCATTTAGCTTTGCTTTACCTTTGATGCTTGAAATTTCATTTTCTTTTTGGCAAAAATTTTCTATTTCTATATAAGGAGTTTCACCTTTGTATTTTAATGTGTATTTGGCTTTTGAGCTTTGACAGGCTTTTTGAAAAAAATTAGGCTTTCTAGCGATTTCAAGCCATTCACCCATGTAATTTTGTAAATTAATATCGCCGATAAGTTCTATCATAATTTATCCTTTTTTGTGATTTTCGCCCCATTCGCACATGGCTTCTAAGATAGGAATGAGACTTTGTCCGCGTTTAGATAAGCTGTATTCTACTTTAGGAGGAATTTGAGGATATTCTTTGCGTATGATGAGTTTATCATTTTCTAAACTCCTTAAAGTGTTGGTGAGTGTTTTAAAAGAGATTGGTTTTAAAATTCTTTTTAATTCATTATATCTTATCACTTGATTGCGAAAAAGGCAGTATAAAATACTCATTTTGTATTTACCTTCAATAAGGGATAGGGTATAATTAAAGCCACATTCATTGAAATTGCAATTTTCATCTTTTATCATCAAACGCACTCCTTTAGTATAGTATCTTACTTTATTTTTCGTATTGACTATTGTTTATAGTTAAAATATAATTTTAGCACAAAAATTGATTAAAGGAGTGAAGATGAAGACAATATTATTACTCAATGGAGCGAAGGAGTTTGGACATTCAAATGGCAAACTTAATTTTACTTTGCACAATCATGCTGCTAAAATTTTAAGTGATTTAGGATTTGAAATTTTACAAACACACATTGATAAAGGCTATAATGCACAAGAAGAATTGGAAAAATTTTTAAAATCTGATGTTATTATTTATCAAATGCCAGCTTGGTGGATGGGTGAGCCTTGGATTGTTAAAAAATACATCGATGAAGTTTTTACTGTAGGGCATGGCAAACTTTATGCTAACGATGGAAGAAGTCATGAAAATCCTACAAAAAATTATGGAAAAGGTGGTTTGGTTAAAGATAAAAAATATATGTTTAGCTTAACTTGGAATGCACCTATTGAAGCTTTTAATGATCAAAATGAGTTTTTTGAGGGTAAGGGCGTGGATATGGTGTATTGGCATTTGCACAAAGCTCATGAATTTTTAGGTATGAAAGCCTTAGAAACTTTTATATGTAATGATGTCATAAAAAATCCACAAGTTGAAAAATACCTAAGTGATTATGAAGTACATTTGAAAAAGGTTTTTAAATAAAGCAGGAAATTTCCTGCTTTATTCTTTTCTTGTTTTAGCATCTACTTTAAATAAAGGTTTATAAAGCAGTTTAAATCCGCCAATAAAACTTAAAGTATCGTCACTTGTAAGCCAATTGATGAATTTTTTTGCTTCAGTGTAATTAACATTTTTACAATGTTTTGGATTTACTGCGATTACAGAATAAAAATTTTTCAATCTATCATCACCTTCATTAACGATGATCAAATTTGGTTTTCCTTTTTCATTAAATTCATACTTGATATAAGTGCCACGATCGGTTAAAATCACTCCTTTTTTCTCTTCAGCGATTTTAATACTTGCAAGCATTCCTTGTCCGCTTTGTTGATACCAACTTTCTTTTTCTGGAACTTTGCCTATGCTTTTCCACAAGCTTTTTTCTTTATTATCGGTGCCTGATTTGTCCCCTCTTGAAATAAAGGTTAATTTTTCATCTCTTATAAGTTTTAAACTCTCTTCTAAATTTTTACCCTTAAATTTTGGCGCTAAAGATTTATCCGCAATAATGACAAAATCATTATACATTACAGGGGTTCTATCAATTCCATAACCTTTTTTGATGAATTCCTTTTCAGCCTTTGGAGAATGCACAAAAAGCACATCTGCATTACAATCTTCACCCATTTTCAAGGCCGCGCCTGTGCCAACAGCAACCCATTTTAAAGTATTGCCTGTTTCTTGCTTATAAAGAGGTTGTAAGCCATCGAGTAAGCCTGTATTGTCGGTGCTTGTTGTGGTTGCCATTCTTAATTCTGCTGCTTGAATGTTTAAAGCCAAAAACAATCCTAGAAATATCGTTTTTTTCATCTTTTTCCTTTAAAAAATTTTACAAAATATAATGTAGAAAGATTTTAACATAAATTATGCTAAAATTTCTTAATTTATTTTTTTGGACTTGTGAATTTGGAATATATTTTTGACGGTTTTAAACAAGCTTTATTATTGTTATTAAACACTGATGATAGTGTGATTTCAGCCATAAAAACAACCATGTTAAGTTCTAGTATATCTGTAGTTTTAGCTTTAGTGGTGGGCTTTCCTTTGGGTTTTGTTTTGGGATTTTTTAATTTTAAATTTAAACGTTTTTTAAGGCTTATGATCGATACAAGCCTTTCTTTTCCAACCGTGGCGGTGGGTTTGATTTTATACGCTTTGATTTCAAATCGTGGGCCTTTAGGGGAGCTTGGCTTACTTTTTACTATAAAAGCTTTAATTTTAGGCCAATTTATACTCGCCTTGCCTATAGCAATAGCTCTTTTTGCGAATCTAGTTGAAAATATTAGCAAAAAGCAATTATTGCTTATTAAATCGTTTCATTTAAATTCTATAAAGCTTATTATGATTATCATCCATGAGTTAAGGTTTTCTCTTATCAGCGTCATAGCTTTGGTTTATGGGCGTATTATAGCTGAAGTGGGTGTGGCTATGATAGTTGGCGGAAATATCAAATACGATACAAGAACAATTACAACGGCAATTTCTTTAGAAACCAATAAAGGCGAATTTGCCAGTGGCATTGCCCTTGCTTTGGTTTTAATCTCAATTGCTTTTGTTTTAAATTGCATCATTTATAAATTTAAAAGGCGTTGAGTGATAGAGCTTAATAATTTTAGCTTTAGCTATGATCAAAAAAATATTTTAAATATTAAAAAATTAGTTTTAGATACTAGCAAAATCAGTATTTTAATGGGTTTAAATGGGAGTGGAAAATCCACGCTTTTAAGAATACTTAAATTTCTTGAAGAGGATTTTGAAAATATTTCTTATTTTGGAAAAACGCATTTAAATTCAGATGAAAAGCGTCAAATTTATCTTCTTTTTCCAGAGCCTATATTTCTCAATCGCAGTATTGAAAAAAATTTTTTATTTCTTTTAAAAACTTATAAAATCGATTTAAAAGAAAGTCAAAATCGTATCGATGAAACTTTTAATTTGCTTGAGATTGATAAAAGCTTACTTAAAAAACATCCTAATGAACTTTCTTCAGGACAAAGTCAAAAACTTGCCTTTGCTTTGGCTTTGAGTGTTCGTGCGAAGTATTATTTATTGGATGAGCCTAGTGCTTTTTTAGATCAAAAAACAGCCATTTTGTTTAAAAAAGCAATTTTATTTATGCAAAAAACTTACAATAGCGGCTTTTTAATTGCAAGTCATGATAAAGTTTTTTTAGATTCTTTAGCGCAAAAAAGATATTATTTGCATTCTGGTGAAATTTTGGAATTTGAAAATACTAATGTTTTCGATCTTGAAAATAAAGGAATTTATTTTGATCGTTTTATGGATTTTAGTCCTTATATGAAAAAAAATTCAAGTAAAATAGCCATAAATCCTTATAAAATTTCTTTTGCAAAAGAAAAAGATAATTTAGATCATGCTTTTGATTTTATAATTGATAAATGTTTAGTTATAGCTTTAAGAACTAGAAAAGATTTTGTTTTCGTACGTATTAAAACTCAAGATAAAATTTTAGAATTTGGCTTAAATCAAGATCAATTTAGCCAAAGCGGTTTAAATTTATACGATGAAATTATTCTTACGTTTAATCAAGATGCTATTTATTTTTTAGATTAACATAATTTTTGTAAAATCGCTTTTTAAGATTAAAATTCAATTTTAATTTAAAAAATGTTAATAGAAAATCGTTATTGATTTTAGTTTAAAAATAAAGGATTATTATGCTTCAAACTTGTATTTTTCCTGCGGCTGGTTATGGGACTAGATTTTTACCTGCTACGAAAAGTCTGCCTAAAGAAATGTTGCCTATACTTACTAAACCCTTAATCCATTATGGAGTTGATGAGGCTTTAGAAGCTGGAATGGATAATATGGGCTTTGTCACAGGAAGAGGTAAGAGAGCTTTAGAGGATTATTTTGATATTTCTTATGAATTAGAACATCAAATTTCTGGGACAAAAAAAGAATACTTACTTAAAGACATACGATCTTTAATTGATCAATGTACCTTTACTTTTACACGTCAAAATGAAATGCGTGGTTTAGGTGATGCCGTGCTTAAAGGAAAGCCTTTGGCGGGAGATGAAGCGTTTGGGGTTATTTTAGCTGATGATTTATGCGTGAATGAAAACGGCTTAAATGTAATGGCACAAATGGTTAAGATTTATGAAAAATATCGTTGTACTGTTATAGCGGTTATGGAGGTACCAAAAGAACAAGTTTGTAATTATGGAGTGATCGCTGGAAATACAGTAGAGGAGAATTTGATCATGGTAAATTCTATGATAGAAAAGCCTGATCCTGATGAAGCTCCGAGTAATTTAGCTATTATTGGAAGATATATTTTAACTCCGGATATTTTTGGAATTTTAGAAAATACAAACGCGGGTAAAAATGGAGAAATTCAACTTACAGACGCACTTTTAACGCAAGCAACTAGTGGTATGGTTTTGGCTTATAAATTTGAGGGAAGGCGTTTTGATTGCGGTAGTGTTGAAGGTTTTGTCGAGGCGACAAATTATTTTTATGAGAAGAGCAAATGCTAAAAAATTCGATTTTTTTTAAAAAAGTAGAATTTTCTACCATTACTTCTTATGCTTATCGCATCAATGATGAGGTTCAAAGCGGTGAAATAGGGTATTATCATCTTTTTAATACGAGTTTGCCACTCGTTGAAGAAAGTTTAGAATTTATCAAAAAACAAGATCATGTTAGAAATATTGTTTTGATTGGAATGGGCGGATCAAGTTGCGGAGTTAAGGCTTTAAAAGATATGCTTTTAAATCAAAAAAGCAAGGATAAAGAGCTTTTTATCCTTGATAATACAAGTACTTATTCTTTATTTTCTGTACTGGAAAAACTCAATTTAGAAGAAAGTTTATTTTTAATCACAAGTAAAACAGGTAGCACTATAGAGGTTGTTTCGCTTTTTAAATTGATCATTGATTATTTTAAGATTGAAATTTCTAATTTAAAAAAATATTTTGTTTTTATTACGGATGAGAATTCTAAATTGCATCAAGAAGGTGAAAATTTAGGCATTAAAAGTTTTTTTATTCCTTCAAATGTTGGGGGACGCTTTAGCATTCTTTCAGCTGTTGGTATTGTGCCACTTTGTTTTTGTGGCTATGATGTAAAAGCTCTTTTAGAAGGTGCTAAGGCTTGTTTTGATGATTTTTTTATCCATAAAAAAGAAGAAATTTTACAAAAGGCTTATCATTATTGCACGCATAAAAATGCAAATATCAATGTACTTTTTTCCTATGATGATGTTTTTAAGGGTTTTAATGAGTGGTATATTCAATTAATCGCAGAAAGTCTTGGAAAAAAGCAAGGTTATAAACGCATAGGACTTACGCCCATTGCTTTAATAGGTGCAAGGGATCAGCATAGTTTCTTGCAATTAATCATGGATGGCCCAAAAAATAAAACCATCACTTTTTTAAAAGTAAAAGACAATGAAAAATCGCCTATAATTCCTGATATTCATTTTAAATTTTTAGATTCTTTGAGTAATAAAGTCAATTTACACGATCTTTTAAACGCACAATGTGATGCGACAATGCATGCTTTGATTTCTGAAAATTTAAGCGTAGATGTTATAGAAATGGAAAAACTTGATGCTTGGCATGCGGGTTATTTGATGTATTATTATGAGCTTTTTACCTCAGCTTGTGGCATAATGCTAGGTATTAATACCTACAATCAGCCTGGTGTTGAAGTGGGGAAATTGATTTTAAAAAATATTTTAAAATCCTAACCATTTTTTAAATAAAAAGAGTATAATAGTTATTAGATAAATTATATGATATAAATTTTTAACTAATAATAATTATTATTTAAGAATTTTATGTTATAATTTTCAAAAATTAAAAAAGGAGTTTAAAATGTCAGTTGTTAAACAATTATTACAAATGCAAGCGGATGCTCATCACTTATGGATTAAATTCCATAATTATCATTGGAATGTAAAAGGTTTGCAATTTTTTTCAATCCATGAATATACAGAAAAAGCTTATGAAGAAATGGCAGAGCTTTTTGATGATTGTGCTGAAAGGATTTTACAACTTGGTGAAAAAGCGATCACTTGCCAAAAAGTTTTAATGGAAAATGCAAAAAGTCCTAAAGTGGGTAAAGATTGCTTTACACCAACTGAAGTGATCGAGTTAATCAAACAAGATTATGAGTATCTTTTGGCTGAATTTAAAAAGTTAAATGAGGCTTCGGAAAAAGAAGGAGATACAACTACAGCCGCATTTGCACAGGAAAATATTGCAAAATATGAAAAAAGTCTTTGGATGCTTAGCTCCACTTTACAAAACACTTGCAAAATGTAATCATAAAGGGGTTTTTACCCCTTTATGATTTTGATACTTTTTTAAATTTATCATCTAAAAAATCTTTAACTCGTCAAGAATTAAATTTCAAAGAAAAATTACACTCTAAATTTCAAGAAAATAAACAATATTTGATCCAAATGTATCATTATTCTTTGCTTTCTCATGCTGCTTATTTGAATTTAGATTTAAAAGATATCTTTGTTAAAGTTGGCCAAAAAGAACTCTTTAGGGTTTTAACAAATTTTTCTTATAAAAATGGTATAGCCATAGGAAAATTTGATCCTTTTGTGGCATTTTATTTTATAAAAAATTTCGTTTTACTCGCTCATATTAATGAAAATTTCTTAGAATCTAAAGGTGGTTTTAGAGCGAGTTTGTTTCAAGATAGAAACACTCAAGAATTTATTTTAGCCATTGTTGGGAGTGATTTAAGGCCGATTAAATTTGATCTTGGAGATATTTGGAGTGATTTTTTAATTTTAAATCACAAAATCCCCAAAGCACAATATTTATCTCTTTGCTCTTTTTATAAAAAACTCAAATTAAAATTTCAATTTAAAAAAATCACTCTAGTAGGGCATTCTTTAGGGGGATATTTAGCACAAATTTTTATGGCGCGTTTAGGATTTGCTGTAGATAGAATTTATACCTTTCAAGCTCCTGGGCTTTCTAAAAATATAAAAAATAACAGCTTACATATAAAAAATAATTCTTATCATTTTTATACCCATCATTTGCCTAAGGAGCAAATTTGTTGGCATCATTTTAATTTTGTCCAAGCCTTGTACTCTAAGAAGGGAAATGAGATCATCTTAAATTTAGGAACAAGATTGCATCATCCAAGACTTTGTCCTGTGATGATTTATAAAGTTTTAAAACTTTTATGAAGAAAAAATTATTATAATATCCTTTTTAAAAGGAAAAAAATGAAAGTATTGAATTTTTTCTATGAAAATGCACCCAAATTTGAAATAAGCTATGAAAGAAAAGTGCAAATTTCACAAGCCAATATCATCCTTAAAGGCCCTAAAAAATCAGGTAAAAAAACCTTAATTTTTAATTATCTATCCCAATTTAAACCCGAAGAAATTTTATTTTTAAATTTAAGTGATATACGTTTTGAAAAAGAGAGTTTAAAACAACTTGGAGTTTTTTTACAAAATCATCATCAAATCAAAATTCTTTGTCTTTATGATCTTGATTTTACTTCGGATTTGCAAGATATCAAAATTCCTATTATAGTAAGCACAGATAAAAAAGATTTACATTTTAAAGATTTTAAAGAACTTTGGCTTGATTATTTTGATTTTGAAGAATTCATAAGTATCAATAAAAAAAATCTACCCATTAATCACTTAGTAGGGCTTTTTTTGCAAACTGGACGCAGTGAATTGAGCCAAAAAAATGAGCTTTTAAAGCAAAGTTTTAACTTTTTAGAGCTTGAAATTTTAAAATATTTAGCCAAAAATTTAGGGCAACAAATCAGCATTTCTAAGTTATTTTTAGAGTTTAAAACAAAGATAAAAACTTCAAAAGACAGTGTTTATCATGCCATAAAAGAGCTTGAAAATCGTTATATTATTTATCCTATTATGCATGGTGAAAAAAAACTTCAAAAGATTTATTTTAGAGATTTTGGTTTAAGGAATAATCTTTGCATTTATAAGGATTTTGCGCATTTATTTGAAAATGTGATTTTAAATGAGCTTTTTAAATTTCAAGAAGATTTTTTTTACAATAAATATTTTCATTTTTTTAGCAAAGAGTTAAAAATCGCTTATATTTCTAGTCCGACTTTGGATATTGATTTGATTAAAATTCGTGCAAGAAAAATCGTTTCTAAGGCTTTAGAATTAGGAATTTATAATGTGATATTTATCACCCTTTCGAGTGAAGATAGTTTTTTAGAGCAAGGGGTTAAATTTGAAATTTTGCCTTTTGATAAATTCGCACTTGGTTTTTAATTTTTAAAAAGATCTAAGCTTGGCTTAGAATTAAGATTATCGTATTTTTCAAGATGATATTTATCCATGACCTTTGTTACGATATCGATATAAAAATCTTTACGTTCTGAATAAGCGTGCAAGGTTCTTATAGCTTCAAAGCCTTTTATAAGTTTGCCTTCTTTCATATCTTGATACCTTGCTTCTCTAAAATTAGCGTAAGCAAAATGTCTGTTTAAATTTAAAACGTAAGAATTAACACTATCTTGTAAAGAATCAAAAATTTTAATTTTATGCTTTTTATTAGGATGTCTTAGATCAGGAATCAAGCCTTTATCACCCCAAGTCCATTCCCCAAAAAGATTGTTTGCTTCTTTTGCAAAACGACTAGTGCCGGTTGCGCTTTCAACTAAAGCTTGTGCTATGCCCATAGATTTTGGGATAGGAGCGATTCTTTTTTTATACTCGTAATAATCAAAAAGATTTTGCACTCGATATTTTTCTTTGAGTTCTAAAAGTTTGGCAAAAGCTTGTTGATTGGCCAATCTAAAGCCATTTTGAAATTCGTATTTAAAAAATGCATCGATGAAATCTTGCTCTTTAGCGATTTCTTTAAAACTTTCATCAAACATCGCATTCATTTTGACAAAAAAAACTTGCCTTTTTTCTTCTATGCTTAAGTTATAATAATCTTCCCCAAAGCCATCTTCTAAATTTGATGTAGCAAAAATTTGACTCAAAAAAAGACTAAGAAAAATTATAATTCGCCTCAAAACAGTATCTTACCTTTCCTTTAAAAAACAATTCTTCATGTTCTAATCTAAAATCAACTTTTTCTCCGCTTTTTGGAAATACGCTAGCTTTATCTTGAATTTTTTGCTCTAAAAATGCAAGATAAAAACAAGCTCCCATTCCTGTTCCACAAGCTAAAGTTTCATTTTCGACACCGCGTTCAAAGGTTCGTACCTTTAAGGAATTTTCATTTATGATTTTTGCAAAATTGACATTTGCATCATACTTTTTTCTCATTTTTTCACAAAGTATGATATCAAATTCATCTAAATTTTTACAAAAATGTACTAAATGTGGCACTCCAGTATCGCAAATTTGCCAAGTTTTTCCAAATTCTTCAAATGGGCTTTTTATATTTTTAACTTGTCCAAATGAAATTTCTACCAAATCATTTTCAACTTCGGCCTTGATCACACCTGCTCCAGTTAAAAAAGTCATTTTTGATGGTGTTTTATTGATATGATGTGCAAAATGTGCCGCAGCCCTTGAGCCATTGCCACACATACTTGCATAAGAGCCATCATTGTTATAAAATTCCCATTCAAAATCGTATTTTTCATGAGGCAAGATCACGATAAAACCATCTGCACCTATGCCTTTATAGCGATCGCAAATTTCTTTAGCTAATTCACTTCTATTTTCTTTTTTATCAGCATTTGTAATGATAAAATCATTGCCATTAGCACAATATTTATAAAATTTCAAATTATTCCTTTGGAGATTTTTTTAATCGTCAGTATGCATTCTTTTTCAAAATCGGCATAAGAGCCAGTATTTTTTATAATCAAATCCGCTTTTTTAAGTTTTTCTTCGATATCCATTTGAGAATAAAGCCTTTCTTTGGCAGCTTTTAAATTTAAATTATCCCTTTTCATAAGTCTTTCTAGGCTTAATTCTTTAGGAGAATATATCAAGATCACTTTGCCTAAATTCTCATAAGCTTTGCTTTCAAAAAAAAGTGGAATTTCAACGAAATAGGGTTTATTTTGTTTTTCTAAAATTTGCATTTGCTCTAAAATTTGCATTCTGATTTTTGGGTGGGTAAAATCTTCTAATATTTTTTTTGCTTCCTGATCGTTAAAAATGATACTACCAAGAATTTTTCTATCGATTTTTTTGTTTTCTTTTAATAATTTTTGATTTTTTGTATTGAATTTTGAAAACATTTGTGCAAGTTCTAAAGAGTGTTGATCTAAAATTTCATGAGCGATTTCATCTGCGCTGATGCTTTGAAATCCCATAGAATTTGCAATTTGTATAAAAGTGCTTTTGCCGCAAGCGATTGAAGCGGTTACAAAAAAAGCATTCTTCATCTTATGCCTTATTAAAACTTTTTTCGTTAAAATAACTTTTTATTTCTTAAAGGAAAATTAATGAAAATTTCATACGAAGATGCTGGAGTAAGTATAGATAACGGTAATGCTTTTGTTGAAGCTATAAAGCCACTTGTAAAAGAAACTTTTAATGAAAATGTTATCGGTGGCATAGGATCTTTTTCAGGTGCTTTTAGAATGCCAAGTGGCTTTAAAAAGCCTGTGATGTTAAGTGCTACAGATGGAGTTGGGACTAAACTTCGCTTAGCTATAGACGCAAAAAAATACGACACCATAGGGCAAGATTTGGTTGCGATGTGTGTGAATGATCTTATTTGCAATTTTGCTACGCCTTTATTCTTTTTGGATTATTATGCTACGGCTAAATTAGAAGTGGATGTTGCAAAAGTTGTTGTTGAAGGGATCGCTAAGGGTTGTAAGTTGGCAAATTGTGCTTTAATCGGCGGTGAAACTGCTGAAATGCCTGGAATGTATGCAAAAGATGATTTTGATCTTGCGGGTTTTGCTGTGGGCATGGCTGAAGAAGATGAAATCGATCGAAGCAAATTTGTAAAAAATGGTGATATTTTATTAGCACTTCCAAGTTCTGGACTTCATTCTAATGGCTATTCTTTAGCTAGAAAAGTGCTTTTTGAAAGTTTAAAGATGAAGTTTGATGATAAAGTAGAAGGAAAAAATTTAATCGATGTTTTATTGGAGCCTACAAGAATTTATGTGCGTGAATTTCTTACTTTAAAACCTTTTATCAATGCTTTAGCACATATTACTGGTGGAGGCTTGGTTGAAAATTTACCGCGTGTTTTACCGCGTGGAATGGGAGCAATCATCCGAAAACATCATCTTAAAACCCCTGAAATTTTCTATACCATAGGCGAAGCGGTTGAAGAAAATGAAATGTATAGAAGTTTTAATATGGGTGTTGGTTTAGTGATGGTGGTTGATCCATCAAATGTAAGCAAGGTTTTAGAGGCAAGTGATGCTTTTATCATCGGTGAAATTGTGATCAATGAAGGTATAGTTTTAGAGTGAAAGCAAATTATTACGATGCTTTATGCACGCAAATGTATGAAATTTTGCATACAAAGGCTCCTGAAGATGAATTAAATTTTTATCTTTCTTATGCTAAAAAAGAGTATAAAATTTTAGAAATGATGTGCGGAAGTGGACGTTTTTTACTCCCTTTTATAGAGCGCGGTTTTGATATTAGCGGGGTAGATAATTCTATTTTTATGCTGGAAAAACTAAAAGAAAAAGAGCCAAACGCAAAGATTATACAGAGTGATGTTTTAGATTTTTTTACTCATGAACGTTTTGATTATATTTTTATAAGTTCGGGTTCGATTTGTTTGATTGGTGATGTAAATGAGTGTAAAGAGTTTTTAAAAAAACTAAAATCTTTTTTGGTAAAAGGTGGAAGATTGGTCTTTGCGCTTGACACTATAGCGACAAAATGTAAAGATGATGAGGATTATAAAATAAGCGTTAGTGTTAAAACAAAGCAAAATTTTGACTTGTTTTTGAAAAGTAAAAATCATTATGATGAGCTTACAAAGACTCAATTTTCACCTTCAATTTATGAATTATACGATAAAGATAAGCTTTTAAAAAGTGAAACTATGGATTTTAAAATCCATCTTTATGATTTAGAGGAAATAAAAAATATTTTACAAGAGCTTGACTTTGAGTGCTTTTTTATATATTCTTCTTTTGATAAAAGAATTGCTAAAGATGATACAAGTGAAATGTTTTTATGTGAATGTATCAATTAAGAAAAGGAGATAAATAATGAAAAGTATAGATTTACGGGGGGGGGTATAAGCAACTTTGCGTAGGATTTTATTGTCCTTATGCTATAGGAGATATGATTGCAAGTTTAAAAATGCTTTATGTGCTCAAAGCAATTTTTAATGCCAAGGTGATTATATTTTGTAGAAAAAATATCCAAACTCTTGTAGAAAGTTTAGATTTTGTTGATGGATTTGAAGTGATCAATCCTTTTAAAAGTGAAAATCTAACTTCGATTTTAGAAAAAATTAATTCTTATCATTTTGATTATATTATTCCATATCATTCTAGATCTTTTGAAATTAAATTCTTATTGCAAAGTAATGCTAAGTATATCATTGCTAGACTTAAATGGATAAGTTTTTTTCATCCGCGTTGCATCACTTTTAGTTTTAAGAAGCGATTTTTTAGAAATAAAAGTATAAAAACAAGAATGCCATATTGTATAAGAAAAATCAATCCAAAACTTTTTGATGAAAAAATTAAAAATTTATCCTTTGATACTAGAATCAAAATTTCAGCCGAGAATGAAATTTTTATTCAAAATTTCTTAAATTCTTACAAGTTAAAAGAAAAAGATTTTATCGTGATCAATCCTTTTGCTATCACAACTTCATATAATCTAAGCATTCAAGATTACATCACTTTAATTTGTAAAGCCAGTTTGATGAAAAAAGTTATCATTCCTACCTATGAAGTAGTCCATCAAGAATTTATGGAGCAAATAAATAGCTTAGATACTTTGTTAAATAAACAAATTTTTATTTTTAAAAATAATGAGGATATTTTAAATTTAGTCGCCTTGCTTAGCTACTCTAAATGTTTGATTAGTCCTAGTACAGGAACGATTCACCTTGCTACCAATCTTGAAATCCCAAGCATAGGTTTATATCCTTATAAGGATGATGTGCAATGGCCAACTTTTAATAAAAATTATGTTTTTATCCCAAAACCACAAAAAGAGTTAATCAAGGAAGAGATTGATGAAATCATTGAGGAATGTTTAGATAGGTTAAAGCAATTAATTGATTAAAATTTGTTCGTTAAAATATAGAGATTTTCTGGATAATTTTTATTGGAATACTTTGTCAAATAGAAATTATGATCTAAGCGCTAAAAATCCAAATGTTAAAGAAGAAAAATCTTTGCGTGAAGTGGAAGAAATTTTAGAGGAATTAAAACAAAATCAAGAAAAAGCTAAAGAGTTATTTGTTGGCATCTTAAAAACTATAAGATAAACTAGATTTAAAATGATTTATATATAATAAAAAGCTTAAATTATTTTTTTTACAAGGAAAATTTATGGAAGATCGACAAAAAATCGCTAGAAATGTGAAAATTTTTGCTCTTACAAGTTTAACTCTCAGTGTGTTGGCTATAATACCTTTAATAGGCCCTCTCTTTAATATAGCTAGTTGGATTTTATATATCATTGTTTTTTATAAACTCAAAGTTCATGCTGGCGCTAAGAAGTTATTTATTAATTTTTTTAGCATAGTGGGTATTGTTGTGCTTGGCGTCATCATTGAAATTATTTTGAGGTATGCTTTTCATAGTCAAGACATTACTATCCTAGTTGTAGAATTTTTATTGTATGTTATCGTGTTAGCAGTTTCTTATAAATTTGCTAAGAATATGTTTTATGAAATCGCAAGAGTAACTCATCAAAAATATTTTATCAAAGCTTTTTATATGTATTTTATAGGTATGTTAACAATATTTCTTGTCTTTCCAATTATACTTATTTTCATTGGTTTTATTTATCATATCCTAGCTTGGATTAAATTTAAAAGTTTTGATGAAGAGATAGAAATAAATAATATAGAAAATCAAATTGATTTAAACTCAAAAAAATAAAAGGAAATCTTATTGGAAAATCGACAAAAAATCGCTAGAAATGTGAAAATTTTTGCTCTTATAGGTTTAACGCTTGGCTTGTTAGGTTTTACTCCTATGATAGGTTTATATTTTAGTTTAGTTAGCTCTATTTTATTTATCATTGTTTTTTATAAACTCAAAGTTCATGCCGGTGCTAAGAATTTATTTAGTAATTTGTTTAGTATAATAGGTATTAATCTAGCTTTTTTAATGCCTGTATTTTTAATTTTACATGCAAAAGGTATGATAGGCAATGAATATATGATAGTGCTAATTACGGCATGTATGATTTTTGATTATTTATTATCTTATAAATTTGTCAAAAATATATTTTATGAAATCGCAAGAGTAACTCATCAAAAATATTTTATCAAAGCTTTTAAGTTGTTTTTTATAGGTTTGTTAATCTTTATTGTAGGCATGGGTTTATCTTTAGGGAATTTAGAAATGAAAGTTATTAATCTAGGTTTCGTTCCTATAGGTGGCAATATAGATTTTAAAAGTATTTCTATCTTAGCAGTTGCTTCGATTTTGCTTTGTGTGGGAGTTATATTTTCTCTTGTAAGTTTTATTTATCATGCTTTAGCTTGGTTAAATTTTGAAAGCTTTGATGAAGAGAAAAAAGAAAAAAACTATACAACAACCACTCAAGGATTAAAACTTATCAAAATTATAATGATTTCTAATTTATCATTAAATTTTATTTTAAATATTGGCTTATGGGTTGATTTTAAGTTTATTTTCAATGGTTTGAATTTTCTTTCTAATTCTATGCAAATTGTTAATATTACTGGAATTTGTCTTTTTTATACACTTTCTTTTATATCTGTCATGCTGCTTTGCAAAAAAATACGATCGTATAAAATGTTATTGTTTTTTATTTCGTGGATGGTTTTTGGTTGTATCGGTAGCTATGTGATTCCGCTATTTGATTATTTTACATCTTTATATGGGTTTTTTCTTTGTAGTGCCTTATTTTTAATTTTAAGTATTACATCAGCATTTTTCTTTTTTAAAGAACTAGTCAAAATAAGTGGAATGAAAATCTTTTTTGTAGTTTTTAGTTTTTTATTTATTTGTGGTTTTTATGTTTGGTTTCAACCAATAGCAGATATTTTAATAGATCGTTTTTTAAGATTTTCTGATTCGGGATATTTACTAGATTTTTTTAGTTTAAGCGATCTTGTAGAATCTTATCCTGTAGTTTTAATTGATTTGATAAATTGCATCTATATCATCCTTTCTATTGTTGCTTGGAGTCGGTTGAAAATAAAAATTATGCCTAAGGCATAAACTAATCAACTAAAAGTTTGAATTATTTTTACAAGGAAAATCTATGAAAAATCGACAAAAAATCGCTAGAAATGTGAAAATTTTTGCTCTTATAGGTTTAATGCTTGGCTTGTTAGGTTTTACTCCTATGGTAGGTTTATATTTTAGTTTAGTTAGCTCTATTTTATTTATCATTGTTTTTTATAAACTTAAAATTCATGCCGGTGCTAAGAATTTATTCAGTAATTTTTTTATTGCCATATTTATAAATTTAATTTTCTTTTCATTTGCTATTTTAATTTTGCATCCAACCGGTCATATAAGTTTTGAACATGTAGTGGAAATAATTGCAGTATGTATGATTATTGATTGTTTATTATCTTATAAATTTGTCAAGAATATATTTTATGAAATCGCAAGAGTAACCCATCAAAAATATTTTATCAAAGCTTTTAATTTGTTTTTTATAGGTTTATTTATATTTGTTGTAAGTGTGAGCATAGGTTTATTTTTATTAAATTTAAATGTTGATTTTTCTCTTTCTTATATACTTAATGTGCTTTTAGATAGAGGATTTGATGAGAATAACGCCTTTTTTTCAATTGGTGCTTCAATCTTAATTTTTATAGCAGCTTTATTTTTAATTATAGGGTTTATTTATTATGTTTTAGCTTGGTTAAATTTTGAAAGCTTTGATGAAGGGATGAAAGAAGAAAATTATACAACAACTACTCAAGGATTAAAGCTTATTAAAATTATAATGATTTTTGCTTTAATATCAAATTTTCTTTTGAACACTAGTGTTCAGATTGTTTATGATTTTATTTTCCCTTATATTTTTTTCTCAGAAATAGAAGTTTTTAATTTCGAGTCGA
Organism: Campylobacter sp. 2457A; assembly: GCF_020135895.1. Classification (NCBI taxonomy): domain Bacteria; kingdom Pseudomonadati; phylum Campylobacterota; class Epsilonproteobacteria; order Campylobacterales; family Campylobacteraceae; genus Campylobacter; species Campylobacter sp. 2457A. The sequence continues at coordinate 48,608 of NZ_JACHTO010000003.1, forward strand.
TTTTTTCCCCTAAAGCAATTGCAATTGTTTTAGAATGTCTTTTTTATATATTTTCTTTTATATCTATTTTATTACTTTGTAAAAAGATACGATCGTATAAAATGTTATTGTTTTTTATTTCGTGGATGGTTTTTGATTGTATCGGTAGTCATTTGATTCCGCTATATGTGATTCCGCTATATGATTATTTTACATCTTTATATGGGTTTTTTCTTTGTAGTGCCTTATCTTTGATTTTAAGTATTACATCAGCATTTTTCTTTTTTAAAGAACTAGTCAAAATAAGCAGCATGAAAATCTTTTTTGTAGTTTATATTTTTTTCTTTGCTTATCATTTTTACCCAATAGATAATGTGCTGGTAATTTCTCAATTAGAAGATCTTATGAAATTTTTTGGCTTAAATGATTTTATAAAAGTTTATTTAAAAAGTTTTATAATGTTTTTTGATCTAGAAAAATTTACTTATTTTCGTATTAATTTAAATTGTATCTATATCATCCTTTCTATTGTTGCTTGGAGTCGGTTGAAGATAAAAATTATGCCTAAGGCATAAAAACTATATCAACCAAACTCTCATTTTCTAAAATTTCACATTCTTTAGGAACGATCATTAACGCAGCCTTGTGATTAAGGTTGTTAATGATCGCACTAGAGCCTTCTTTTTTCCCTTCTAAATTGACTAAAATACGTCCCTCTTTAAATTCTACATTACAAGCAACGAATTCTAAATAAGGCGTTTTTTTCTTATAACTTCCTTGCAAGAAAGCTTTAGTGATATAATCTTTTTCTTGACACAACCAAGAATTTAAAATCTCTCTTGCATAAAGATTAAACATCACCATAGCAGAGTATGGAAAACCAGGTAAGGCGATGATGAATTTATGATTTGCTTTAGCGATTTTGATGTGGCGTCCTGGTTTGATATCTACTTTATCAATGATGATTTCATACTCTTTAACAGCGCTTTTCAAAAAATCAAAATCTCCCATAGAAACTCCGCCTGTCGTGATTAAAATATCGCAGGATTCTAAAGCACTTTCTAAAGTTTTTAGCGTCGCTTTTTCATCATCTTTTAAAAGTGGAAAAACCCTTGTATCACAAGCTAAATTTTTAGCTAAATTAGCGATAGCAATGTGATTAGAGGAGCGAATTTGAGCAGGATTGTCCAAGGTTTCTCCTAGATCTTTGATTTCACTACCGCTGCTTAAAACTCCAATGATTGGTTTTACAAAAACGCTGATGTGAAAAAAGCCTAATTCTGCTAAAAGTGCAATTTCACTATAATTTAATTTTGTACCTTTTTTGAGTAAAATTTCATCTTTTTTATAATTTTCTCCAATTTTTCTAACCGCAAAACCTTTTTTAACGCTTTTTTCTATAAAAATTTGATCTTTTTCCATGCGGACGTTTTCAACTGGAACAAGCGTGTCGCTTCCTAAACTCATCAAAGAGCCTGTAAAAGTTTTGACACAAGTTCCATTTGTTACTTCAAATTGTGGCATGGTGCCCGCAGGGGTTGCGCCTAAAATTTTTAAAGCTTTATCTTGATCTTCAAATTTAATCGCATAGCCATCCATAGCCGAAGTTTCCATTTCAGGCTGATTTTTAAGAGCTTTAATATCACAAGCTAAGATACGTCCTAAACATTGAGTGAGTGCTATTTTTTCTATTCTTTCATAACTTTTTATATGAGAATGTAAAATTTTTAAACTTTCTTCATAAGAAATTAACATTAATTATCCTTTACCAATTTAAATTCCAAATCTTTATAATCATAATAAACACTATAAATTTCATCAGGAGCACCGAAAACACGATGAAAATCTTTCCATAAAGGAAAGATTTTTCAAGTTTGTTTATCGCTTTTTGGTTTTTTATCACTTAAAGCTGTTGCTTTAAAAATTTGTTTGATCATGATAAAATTCCAGCCCCTAAAAGCTTACTTGATCTATCTAGGGCATAAATTCTTTCACCATGTTTAAGATCGTATTTCCAAATGGGTGCATTAGCTTTAAAATCTTCTACAAAGTCACTTATAAGTTTTAAGCCTAATTTTCTTTGTTTGCTTAAAACACCTGCAAAATATGAACTTTCTCCAACTTTTACATCGCCAATAGAATGCGCAAATAAAAGATAAACAGGCTCTTTTTGAAGTCTTTCTTGCCAATTTTTAAACCAAGAAATGAGTAAAGGCTCGTAAATATCAAAACTCAAACCTTCTACCTTATCATCATCTCTGACTATGCCGCAAAAAGTGATTAAAGCCCCACAATTTTGTTTGATGCTAAATTCATACCATTTTGTATAAATTTCAGGGATATTTAAAGGGCCTTTATGGAGTGAAAAGTATTCCATCAACCACCGCCAACAGGAGGTAAAAGTGCGATTTTATCTCCATCTTTAAAAGTTGTATTTTCATTAAAAATGATTTCGTCATTTAAGGCTACCGCACAAAGATCAAGCCATTTTTTCAAACTTTCATCTTGTTTTAAAAATTCTTTTAATTCTTTTAAATTTTTAACTTCTAATTCCAAACTAGCTTTATTAATGGGTCCTAAAAATTCAATTTTTACCATTATTTTCCTTTACTTTTAAATTTCCCATCATGCCTAAATCTTCATGTTCTAAAATATGACAATGATACATTCTAAGTCCAACAAAATCTTGTTTCATTCTTAGTCTTAATTCTTCTTTTGGACGCACGTTAATGGTATCTCTTAAGGCTCTAAATTCAGCTTTTTTTATATCACCATTTAGTTTCGATGAAATAAGTTCAAATTGCGTTCCATGTATATGAAAAGGATGATCCATGTGCGAGTCATTGATAACGATCCAATCCTCAACAACTCCAACCTTTGAAATCAAGTCTATGCGGTTTAGATCGTAGGTTTTTTTATTGATTAAAAACATAGAAGCTAAAGCAGCTTTTTGTTCTTCTTTGCTTTTTTTCATCATGCCGTGCATTTTGTGATGATCTTCACTCATTATGATTTCTTTGAAATCTTGCGGATCTTTTAAGGTTTCAAATTTTCTCAAAGTAGAAGGCAGATTTTTAGGATTTTTTTCTATATTAAGATGGGCTAAGAATAAATTTTCTTTCTTTTCCTTAACCATCATTTTATCTCTATCATAATAAATGCTTTCTAGTTTTAACTCCCCTTTTTTATCCGTTTGTATGAAAACTTCCACTCTTGAAGCAGGAGCTAAAAATAATTCTTCTTTGATTATAGGTTTTTCTATAAGCCCACCATCAGTTCCTACTAAGATAAATTTAGCGTTTTGAATTTTTAAGTTTAAATATCTTGCTGAACAAAGATTATAAAGACGAATTCTTTCACCTTGTAAAGAAATTTTAGGTTGATATTGTCCATTGATCAAGACAAATTCACCCTCTCTTCCATTAAGCCAATCTGTTAAAGTATTTTCAGGAATTTGCGCGTTTTCATCGAGTCTTAAATCACTAAAAACTAAATCTTTTTCATCAAAATGAGATAAAGCATCTTTTCTAGCCTTGATCACAAAAATTCCAGCAAGCCCCATATAAACTTGTTTAGAGGTGATGTAATGAGGATGTGGATGATACCAGTATGTGCCTGCAGAATTTAAAGGCAATGTGAAACGATAAATTTTTTCCTTTCCTGCTAAAATAGGATCATGTGGGCTACCGTCTTGATCAGGAGGAACAGGAACTCCGTGCCAATGTATGGTTGTAGGTTCTTTGAGTTGATTTTTGACTAAAATTTCAACCGTGTCGCCTTCATAAACTTCTATTTTTGGGCCAGGGATTAAACCATTGTAAGTGTAGCATTTGGTTTTTTTGCCTTTGATGAGTTCTATTTGGCTTTCTTTAATCTCTATAGTAGCGCGGAAAAAATTTTTTTCTTTACTTTCATTTTTAAGCAAAGTTAATTTTTTTAGTTTTTTTTCACTTGGAAACTGATCCTTGCTAAGAAGTTTAAGATCATTAGGTGCAAAATTGATAAAAGAAGTGTTGATGGCATTAGGGGTATTATTGTGATGCATTTGATGCATAGGGGAACCATAAGCTATACCAATACTTGCTAAACTTAAAGCATTAAATTTTAAAAATTGTCTTCTATTCATTATAAATTCCTTAAATGATAAAATCGTATTATAATCATTATTTTTAAAAGCTCAGTAAATTATTTAAAATTTGGCTTGTTTTTGGTATCATTTCGCAAATTATAAGGAAGTGTTTATGTATGGAAAAATTCAAACCCCAGCTTATATTTTAGAAGAAGATAAATTACGTAAAAATTGCGAACTTTTAGCTTATGTCGGTAAAGAAAGTGGGGCAAAAATTTTATTAGCCCTTAAAGGCTTTGCTTTTTCAGGAGCGATGAGGATTGTCGGAGAATATTTGCAAGGTTGTACTTGTAGCGGACTTTGGGAAGCACAATTTGCTAAAGAATACATGGATAAAGAAATTCATACTTATTCTCCAGCTTTTAAAGATGATGAAATCAAAACAATTTCTTCTTTATCGCATCACATCGTTTTTAATTCTTTATATCAGTTTGAAAAATATAAAAATATATGCACTAAAAATTCCCTTGGACTTCGCTGCAACCTTGAATTTTCTTTAGCTCCAAAAGAGCTTTATAATCCTTGCGGAAGATATTCTAGGCTTGGAATTCGTGCTAAGGATTTAATGGATGCTAATTTAGAAGGTATTGAGGGTTTACACTTTCATGCTCTTTGTGAAGAAAGCGCACAAGCTTTAGAGCAAGTTTTAAAGGTATTTGAAAATAATTTTTCTTCATGGATTAAGAAGATGAAATGGGTTAATTTTGGTGGAGGTCATCATATCACAAAAAAAGGCTATGATATCCAAAAACTTATTGATCTTTGTAAGAAATTTAGCGATAAATACGGCGTTCAAGTGTATTTGGAACCAGGGGAAGCTGTGGGTTGGCAAACGGGTGTGCTTGTATCCAGTGTGGTTGATCTTGTAGAAAATGAAAAGAAAATCGCTATTTTAGATACTTCAAGTGAAGCACATATGCCAGATACTATTATCATGCCTTATACAAGTGAAGTTCAAGACGCTAGAATTTTAAGCACAAGAGAAGGAGAAAACATTTCTTCTTTGGAAAAAGATGAAACAGCGTATTTGCTAACAGGCAATACTTGTTTAGCGGGTGATGTAATGGGAGAGTATGCTTTTAAAAAAGAGTTAAAAAGGGGTGATAAGGTTGTGTTTTTGGATCAAATTCATTATTCTATTGTTAAAAATACAACTTTTAATGGTATAAGATTGCCTAATTTAATGTTTTTAGATAAAAATAAGAATTTAAAAACTATAAGAGAATTTACTTATGAGGATTATGCAAAAAGGAATTAATTTATTATTTCTATCTTGCATAAAATATTTTTCATCTTAAAAATATACTGATATTTTTTACATTATTAATTTTTAAATTCTATATTTTATAAATGATGAATTTTGCTTATTTTTAATGATTGATTGTGTTTAAAATGAGTAAAATTCAGTTTTTTTTAACTCAAATCATAATAAGATAGAACCTATTGAAATTTAGGATTTAAAGACTATATTAAGTCATATTTGCATAATAAAGTCTGATTTGATTTTTACAAATCTAAATTTTTAGGAATTGATTATGAATTTAGAGCAATTGAGATTAGCAAGAAGTCTTTATTATCAATTTTTTGGCGATCTTTTTGTTTTTTCTTATTCTAAACAACATTTAGATTCTTTGTATCGTTGTTTGGAAGTAATGAAAGAAAATTTGTTTGATGAAGATTTGTTAGATAGTTTTGATTTGTTATTACAAAATTCGCAAAAAAACTTGGAGTTATTTTTTAAAGAATATGAAGAACTTTTTTTATCTTTAAAGAGTGCTATTCCTATGACATTTTCATATCTTGAAGAAGGTTTTGAAAATTCAAAAGCCTTACTTTGTGTGAGAGAAATTCTTTCAAAAAGTATTTTAAGACGCAATGAAATGAAATTTAAAGAAAGTGAAGATAATGTAGGATTTTGTTTTTTATTAATGAGTGAGTTTTTAAAATTAAAAGAAGATGATTTAGCTAAGGAGTTATTTCAAAAACTAATTCATCAAAATATTGATGAATTTATCACGCTAATTTTAGAGCATAAAAAGGCGTATTTGTATAAAGAAATAGCTAAGATACTTGCAACTTTTATAGAATTTGAAAGATCGTGTTTTGATCTTGGTAAAGTTTTAAAAACCACTTCTAAAAAAGTTCAAAACGATCTTTCAAGATCTGAAATTCTAAGAAGAGAGACTAATAAAAAAAGGAGGATGAATGCAAAATCGTAGAGAATTTCTTAAAAAATCCGCTTTGGCTTTAGGAAGTGCTAGTTTATTGCCTAGTGCCGGTTTAGCTTTTGCTAAAGAAGAAAATAAAGATGTAGTAAAAGGCAAAAGTAAGAAAAAAGAAGTGCTTTTTCAAAGAAGTGCAAATTGGGAAAATTATTATACAAAGGCTGAATAATGTCAAGTGTTGATATAAAACTTAATCGTCGTAATTTTTTAAAAATGGCGGCTCTTTCAAGTTTAGCTACCCCTTTGCTTGCAAGAAGTGAAAATCTTAGAGAGGCAAGCAAGACTGAATTAAAAGAAGCGTTTGAGGGAAGCAAAAAAATTAAGACAATCTGCACAGCTTGTTCTGTGGGTTGTGGCATCATTGCTGAAGTGCAAAATGGAGTTTGGGTACGTCAAGAAATCGCTCAAGATCATCCAATAAGTTTAGGTGGGCACTGCTGCAAAGGATCTAATATGATCGATATGGTGCGTTCTCATGTGCGTTTAAAATACCCTATGAAAAAAGAAAATGGAGAGTGGAAACGCATTTCTTATGAACAAGCTTTAAGCGAGATCGGAGAAAAACTTGCCACTTATCGTAAAGAAAATCCAGAAAGCGTGATGTTTTTGGGATCTGCCAAACTCAATAATGAACAAGCTTATTATATAAGGAAATTTGCAGCATTTTTTGGAACTAATAACGTAGATCATCAAGCTCGAATTTGACATAGTGCAACAGTCGCCGGTGTGGCGAATACATTTGGTTATGGCGCTATGACAAACCATCTTGGAGATATACAAAAAAGTAAGTGTATTATTATCATCGGTGCAAATCCTGCAGTAAATCATCCAGTAGGTTTTAGGCATTTCTTAAAAGCTAAAGAAAAGGGTGCTAAGCTTATTGTTATGGATCCTAGATTTACAAAAAGTGCGGCAAAGGCGGATATTTATGCAAGAATTCGTCCAGGAACTGATATAGCTTTTATGTATGGAATGCTAAAAATTATTTTTGATGAGGGCTTAGAGGATACAAAATATATCGATGAAAGGGTTTTTGGAATCGATAAAATTCGTGAAGAAGCCGCAAAATGGACAGCAGAAGAAGTTGAAAATGTCACAGGAATTTCTAAAGAGCTTTTAGTAGAGATCACTCATGAAGTGGCTAAAAATAAACCGACTACTCTAGTATGGGCTATGGGTTTAACTCAACATTCTGTAGGAACTTCAAATACACGTTTAGCTCCTATTTTACAGATGGTGCTTGGAAATATAGGTAAATTTGGCGGCGGGGTTAATATCTTACGTGGTCATGATAACGTTCAAGGCGCATCGGATATGGCTTGTTTGAGTGAAAATTTACCAGGTTATTATCCTTTAAATGAAGCGACTTGGAGGTATTACGCTAAAATTTGGGGTGTGGATTATGAATGGCTTTTAGGAAATTTTGTCAGCAAAGATTGGATGCATAAAACCGGACTTTCTCTTGCTAGATGGTGGGCAGCAGCTTTAAATGGCAAAGATGGAAATGATAGGGTTGATAATGCAGGAACGCCTTTAAAAGCTTTAGTTGTTTTAGGAAATGGTATCACTTCAACCGCACAGCAAACTAAAGTTAAAGAAGGTTTAGAGGCTTTAGAACTTTTGGTTTTAGCAGATCCTTTTGTAAATGAAGCAGGTATTATCGCAGAAAGAAAAGATGGAATTTATCTTTTACCGGCTGCAACTCAATTTGAAACCAGTGGAAGCGTAACAGCGACTAATCGTAGTGCGCAATGGAGATTTAAGGTTGTTGATCCACTTTATGAGAGCATGGAAGATCAAGAAATTTTATTTGAACTTGCTAAAAAGCTTGGCTTTTATGAAGATTTCACTAAAACTTTGCGAGATGAAAAAGGTGAGATTGTTTGGCCTGAAAATGCTACAAAAGAAATTGCTAGAGCGGTTAGAAGTATAGGTTTAAATGGTTGGAGTCCTGAAAGACTTAAAAAACATACTTTAAATTGGGATAAATTTAACGAAGTCACTTTAGAGGGAAAAGATGAGGTTGATGGTGAATATTACGGACTTCCTTGGCCTTGCTGGAGTGATAAACATCCAGGAACTCCTGTGCTTTATAATGTGGATGTTGAAGTAGCAAAAGGTGGTATGGGCTTTAGAAATAATTTTGGGCTTGAATATGAAGGTGAAAGTTTATTAGCTAAAAATGCGCCTTTAAATTCACCTATTGATACAGGATATCCACAAATCACTAAAGAAAATATTGAAAAAATTTTAGGAATTACTTTAAGTGCTGAAGAAAAAGAAAAAATGGGTGCAACTTGGTCTTATGATGATAGTAATATTATTGCAAATAAATGTATGGAAAAAGGCATAGTTCCTTATGGTAATGCTAAAGCTAGGGCCATTGTTTGGACTTTTAAAGATAAAATTCCACTTCACCGTGAACCTCTTCATTCTCCAAGGAATGATTTGGTACAAAAATATCCTACTTTTGAAGATCAAAAAGCACTTTATCGCGTGGATACAAAATTTATTTCTATGCAAAAGGCTAAGGATTATTCTAAGGAATTTCCACTCAATCTCATCACAGCAAGGCTTGTTAATCTAAATGGTGCGGGTATGGAAAATAGAGCTTCTATGTATCTTTCACGTTTAACGCCTGAAATGTTTTGTGAGATCAATCCAGAGCTTGCAAAAGAAAAAAATATCCAAAAAGGGGATATGATTTGGATCCATTCTCCAGAGGGAACAAAAATTCATGTTAGAGTGAAATTTAATCCAGGTATTGCAAAAGAAATGATTTTCTTGCCTTTTCACTTTACTGGAGTGATGCAAGGGGTGGATTTAACTCATAATTTCCCCGAAGGAACTAAGCCTTATGTGAGTGGAGAGAGTGCCAATACAATTACAAATTATGGTTATGATGTTATGTGTCAAATTCCAGAAACCAAAGGCGGACTTTGTCGCATTTCTAAGGATGGAAAATGAGTAAAGAAAATTTTATAAATTTAGAAAAAGATCGTTTAAAATTCTTTTGCGATAATGAACGTTGTATTGATTGTAATGGTTGTGCGGTCGCTTGCGATGAGGCTCATGAACTTCCTATTAATATCCGCCGCCGCCGCGTGATTACTCTTAATGAAGGCGTACAAGGAAAAGAAGTTTCAACTTCTATTTCATGTATGCATTGTGATGATGCGCCTTGCTCTATTGTTTGTCCTGTGGATTGTTTTTATATACGTGCCGATGGTATTGTTTTGCATGATAAAGAAATTTGTATAGGTTGTGGTTATTGCTTGTATGCTTGTCCTTTTGGTGCTCCACAGTTTCCAAAAGATAGTGCTTTTGGCAATAAAGGCATTATGGATAAATGTACAATGTGTGCAGGTGGTCCTGAAGAAACAAATTCACAAAAAGAAAGAGAGCTTTATGGACAAAATCGTATCGCAGAAGGTAAAGTACCGGTGTGTGCGGCTATGTGTTCAACTAAGGCTTTATTGGTGGGCGAAAGTTCAAAAATCGAAGAAATTTATCAAAATAGACTTAGTAATAGAAACTATGGCATTGTTTCACCTAAAGAAAGTATAGAATGGAAGATCGCCTATATAGGAAAGGAACGTTTATGAAAAAAATGTTTATCTTGCTTTTTTCTTGTTTTGTAAATTTATTAGCTTATGGCGAAGAAAGAATGGGACAAGATACGCAAATATGGGATCATCATCGAATCAGTAATATTCCAAATTATCATACTTTTGGTCAATTTTGGACGAGTTTGCAAGGAGAATATATTGCAACGATTGCTCTAATCGCTATTATCGCTGCTTTGAGTGCTTTTGCTTTGCATTATATGGTGATTGGGCCAAAGCAATTTTCTCATAATGGAAAGAAAATTTACACTTTTAGCTTATTTGAAAGAATTTTTCATTTTATTGCGGCTCTTTCTTGGATTATTTTAATCCCTACGGGTTTAATTATGATGTTTGGATCTACTTTTGGGGGCGGAAATTTTGTTAGAATTTGTAAAAATTTACATGCTTTAGCGATGATTTTATTTATCATTTCTATTATTCCTATGTTTTTATGCTGGATTAGAAGAATGCTTCCTGCAAGCTATGATATTAAATGGCTTATGATTGTTGGGGGTTATTTAAGCAAAGTTAAAAAGCCAATTCCTGCAGGTAAGTTTAATTTTGGTCAAAAAACTTGGTATTATATTGCTGTATTTGGCGGCTTTTTGATGATTGTCACGGGTTTGTTTATGTATTTTGTAGATTTTGACTCCGTTGTGATTCAAAATTTTTTAGGTTTAACTCAAATAGAACTTTTAAGGATTTCTGCTATAGTGCATAATATTTTAGGCATTGTATGTGTGGTATTTTTTGGAGTGCATATTTATATGGCTGTTTTTGCAATCAAAGGAAGTATTCATTCTATGATCACTGGTTATAAAGAAGAAGAAGAGGTTTATATTTTACATCATTATTGGTATAAAGAGCTCGAAGATAAAAAGAAAATCTAATGGATAATTTAAATAATCAGTATTTGTTTTTAATTTTTATTAAAAAGTATTTTTAAAATTATTTTTGAGTCAAGATAAATTGCTGAATTTTTCTTGACTCTCGATTTCTGCATTTCTTATCAAGATAAGCTTATAAAAAGGTGTGATGAAATAATCAATTTGCAAAAATATTAAGGAAGACTTAAAAAAGGTTTATAAAAATTTAAAAGTGTATCCATCTTTAGAAAAAGTTTCAGCAATATGAGTAAATTTTTCTCAACCTTTGATTAAATTTTTGATTTTTTTCTTGTTTAATATTAAATTAATTTTTTGTTTTTTATAATTATTTATATATCAAAATTTTAACCATAGAAAGGGCCTAAAATGAAAAAAATTATCTTAGGTTTAGCATTAATTGCTTCATTATCTAGTGTTGCTTCAGCATATAAAATTACTGTATCTCAACAGCCTATAGTTCAACCACATTACGAAGGTTGTGTTCTAGTTTATCAGTATGGAATGGATTTTAGTAAATGCAGTAGTAAAGAGATCTATCAACTTGCTTTCCAAAAAGGCTATTGTCATTATCTAGGAACTTGCTAATGCTACTTGATACAGCTTGTAGAGGAATAGTAGATACAAATTTCGAAAGTAAAAGAATTAGCATAACTTCAGCTTTGAAATTTCAAGAAAAAAAAGCAAAAGTAGAAGCTAAAGCTGAAAAGGAAGAGGAAGCAAAATTAAAAGATAAAGACAATAGCAACTCCATAAATGCAGATACTAGCAAAAAAGATCAGTTTCTAGATATATATGTTTAATTTTTAATAAAAGACGGTGATCTTTGTTCTGCTTTTATACTCGGATAACACTCTTTTTTTATAAAAAAGTATCTTAGTTAGCGTGGTTGATTAGAGAGTAAGTGTTTTTCTTTTGTAACCATAATTTTCTGTATTTATATTATTTTTGTTCTTTTTCTAACATTCTTGGTTTTGTTTTTAAAACAATTAAGATATTTTTTAGCTCTTTGATATCTTTTTTCACACTTATGGTTTTTATTAAATTATATTCTCAAACTGATCAAATTTTATTACTTTATGAGTTTTAAAAGCTTATTGTTTATACCTTGTAAAATTATTTTCTTTCAAAGTCTTAAGATTAAATCGGTTATCTTGTCGATTTTTGATGCAGAATTCGTTTATAGGGAAGTATATAGCTTAAGCTCTTAATTAAGTATTTGGCTAAATTATTTATTAAAAACTTTGATAAAATATCTTTGTTTATAATTATACATTTTTAATTTTTTTACCTGTTATCTTTTTAATTTGCAAGAGATAATAATAAATTTTTGTTCTAATTTTGTAAAAATTAGATAATTCGATTTTTTATTATGCAATGTTTTATAATTTTACTTATTAATTTGATAACCAAGATAGGTTTTATATAATAAAAATGTTAAATAATTAATCAGTTGGAGCTTATTTTATAGGGCTTATTAAGCCCTATAAAAGAAATTTTATATTCATTTATAAAATTAAAACTTATATTTTAGTCCTATTTGGCCACTTAAATAAGTTTCATTTTTATTATCAACTTTACCAGCTAAAATTTGCTTAGCACCTAAGCCAACATTCATGCTTAATTGTTCGGTAAAATCTATATTTCCACCCACAATGACTTGCCCATAAGTTTTTTTCTTATTGTTTGCTTCAACGCTAGTGAAAAAAGCATCGTTTATAGATAAATTGGCTATGTAGTCATCTCCACTATTGATAATAAATTGTTCAATTTTCGGAGTGGCAAAAATATAGGATTTTTCATTGATATATTTTCTAAATTCTGCTCCTATTTCAAGACTTGCAGAATTATTTCTCATAGAATCAATATCCTTAGCAATAGCACCATTTTCTCTATGAGATGGGGTGTAACTTAAGTAATAATTTACTCCAGCAAATGGCTTAACAAAGAAAGTGTTATCACTAAAATCAAACACACGACCAGCATTGGCACTAAGACCTAAGAATTTACTCATATAACTTGAATTATAAGCACCATCTACTTGTACATGATCTTGATCTGTTGGAGAAATTTGAGCGTAAGCTTTTAGATTAATTTCCCATTGCGGAGCTATGTTGATACTTGAATAAAGTCCTAATTGAAAATTATCACTTTTTTGTTCTAAAGTATTGTCTTTAATCTTAGCATTTGCATAGGTAAAATATGCACCTAATAAAACGTGATCATTTGCTTGTTTGTCTAAACCTATGGTTGCACCATACATTGCACCACTATCTCCATCGATGATATTTGCACCACCAAAAGCATCAGCCCAAACACTTTGAGTATAATCATTTACATAACTTGGTCTCATATCGCTTTCTAAAGCAGCAAATTTAAGCCCACTCATTTTAGACGCATAGTTTCCAAAAGGGTTATTTAGTATAGCTACTCTTTGACCTATTGAAACGTCATTAGCCACATTCATAGTTGTATTTACAGAACTTGAACTTGAGTTTAAGTTAGAGACGGATTTACCTGTATTATCAGTATCTTTTTTGATATTAAGAGCGAGTTTTACACCTTCTCTACTTGCTAAGTCAGCACCTATACTTCCTAATTGATCTGTGATAGATCGAAGGGCTAAAATAGAAGCTTTATCATTAGAATTTAGATTAGGTGCTACAAGATCAAGATACTTGCTATCGTCTATTTTGCCACCATTGCTTTGTGCTTCTCTGATGAGTTTTTGAATTTCTTGTTTTTGTTTTGTTAGTTCAGCTTTAGCCTTTTCCCATTCTTCTTTTTGTGATTCATCATTATTGAATGTTTCTTTTAGCAATGTATCAATCATAGCTACATCTACTTTTAATTGAGTGAGTTTATCTTTAGCAGCATCGGTTGCACCCCCATTGATAACTAAACATTGATTTCCACCACAATCTTTAATGCTTAATTTATAATTCACCAAAGGATTAAATTCTTTACTATCTGAAACATCTATAACATATCCAGATTCTAAAGAATCTTGTGATATAAAATTTGCATTTGGAACATAATCATTTATAAATTTTAAAAGCCATGCACTTGCGAAATTGCTTTTTTTTAAAATATCTTTATTAAAATTTTTAGCTTGAATTACTACAACATCGTGTGCTTCCAAATCGGTATAAGAACGTTTTACAAGTTTAAAATCCGAATCTGAAATATTGGCACTACCTTTTACTTTGACAAAATTACCATAAGTTGCAAACACTGTTGAGTTAGCTGTAAGATTTCCATTGATATTTAAGCCGCCATTATAAGCTATATCACCTGATCCGTCATCATTAAAAAGCAAGATCATTGAGCCACCTTCTTCTCCTGTTACTTTTCCTTTTCCTTCCATCTCTAAATTTCCATTGATGGTCGAAGGTTTGAAAGCTTGTAGGATAATATTTTGTGTTTTGATATCTTTAGCACTTAGATTGAAATTAGTCACATAAGTGGGTTTGTTGGAATTATTTTGTGTAAAGGATAGGGTATGATCTCCTAGATCGATATTAAGATTAGGGGTTTCATCTTTTTGTTCCGGCCAATCATCTGGCAAACCAAGATCTTTGTTAAAATTAAAAGTTAAATCCTGATTTTTGTAAGAATCTTGTAAATAAACACTGTTGCTATTTTTATCAAACGTGAAATATGTTGGAAATTGATTTGAATTATCCAAGGTTATTTCCTTCGAGAAACCACTAGAATAAAGCAAAGTAGCTACACCTATACTGAGTAAAATTTTACTCTTTTTTGCCATAAACGACTCCTTATTTTAATAATATAAAAATAAAAAATGCATTATACCCCCCCCCATAAATTTAAGCTTAATTATTAGAAAATATTTACTTTTTTGATATAATATTTGCAGTTTATTTTTTCAAGAGATACCTGATGGAACCTTTATTTACAACTCAAATTTTAAAATACAAAGGCGATGAAGCTTTTACTTGCGATGATACTTTAGTACGTGAGATTAAACTTGAAATTTTTATCAACGGTGAAAGAATCGGTGCTTTAATGGCAACTCCGGTTGATGAACAAGCCTTAGCGGTTGGGTATTTGATGAGTGAAAATATCATCGCTAGAGTGGAAGATATCCAAAAAATTGAAAGTAAAGATGATGGCATGAGTGTGCATATTGAAGCAAAGATCGATCAAGAAAATCTTGCTAAACTCAATGCTCAAGGAGTTGTGATCAGTGGTTGTGGGAGAGCACACACGGCTAATATTGATATAGAAAATATTGAAGCCATGAAAATATCTTCTAAAGCTCGATTTAGCAAGGATTATATCCTAAAACAAATGAGTCAATTTTATACTCAATGTGATTTATATGAAAAAACAGGGTGTGTGCATACAGCTAAGCTTTTTTTTGATGAAAAAACGTTTTTTATCGGAGAAGATATTGCTCAACATAATACTATAGATAAGGCTTTAGGAAAGGCGAGATTAGCTGGAGTTAAACTTGATCAGTGTTTTTTAATGGTAAGCGGTCGTTTAAGTTCTGAAATGGTTGCTAAAACGATTATGCATAGAGTGCCAATTTTGGTTTCAAGAACGGCTCCTACTTGCTTGGGTGTGATGATAGCAAGAAAATTTGACTTAAGTCTTTGTGGTTTTGCAAGGGAAGATAAGATCAATATTTATAGTGGAGATTTTCGAATTCATGGATGATAAAAAAATACTCGCTTATATGAAAGAAATGCTAAATAGCAATGAAAAATTAGATTGCGGAACAGCTTTTAAAATAGCGAAAAAATTTTCAAAAAATATTGAAGAAATAGGTAAGCTTGCTAATGAAAATAATATCAGAATTGATAATTGTGAATTGGGTCAATTTGGGCATTTGGATTTTGAAAAAGGAAAAATTGAAGTCTTAAAAGAATTAGAACCTAAGCTTGATCATAAAAGAAGAATTTTTTGTGAAGAAGCTAGAGAGATTGCCCAAAAAAGTTGCGGTTTAAAAAGCATGCGTTCAGCTTTAAAAGCATATAAAATTGATGTGAAATATTGCAAACTTGGTTGTTTTAAGGAGAAAAAAGGGAAGCAATTTGTTATTAGAACTAAAACTTGGATTGAAAATTCAGACGGGGACTTGCTTTTTGGTAAAGGAAAAACCGAACTTTTGGAGTTAATAGGGCAAACGGGAAGTTTATTGCATGCTTCTAAATTAATGGGGATAAATTACAAAAAAGCATGGATGCATTTACAGGTTTTGCAAAAAAATTCTCAAGAAATTTTAGTAAGCACAAGACAAGGAAGATCAAAAGAATCAGGGACAAAATTAACTCCTAGGGCTATAGAATTGATGGAGAATTTTGCTATTTTGCAAAAAGATATAGAAGAATACGCTAATAAACGTTTTAAGGAATTATTTTTAAAACATAAAAAAAATTAATTTTTTTCTTTTAAGCTTATTTTGTTATAAAAAATAATATAATTTTGATTATTTTTAAATGTATTAAGAGGTTATAAATCAAATGTTTAAGTCTTTAAATATTGCTTCAAAACTTATTTTATCGGTTGCAATTGTTGTAATATTGGGTTTGGTATTTTTAATTTTTTTAATTACAGATCAAGTGAGTCAAAATATCGCTAAAAACACCGAAAGTATTATTTCTGCAACTTCTAAAGAGTATGCCACTCATACTCAAGGTATCTTTAATGAAATGATAGCTTTAAATAAAAGTGAAGCTTATACATTAACAGATATGTTTAAATCAACTGATAAAGATGATTGGGATATTGATAGTATCACAAACGTTCTTATCAATCTTTTTGATAATAGTGCTTATGCAAGTTATACTTATCTTTATTTGTTAGATCCACCAGCATACTTTAAAGATGAGAGTAAATTTTTTAATACCAAAAATGGTAATTTTGTTATTTTATATACAGATGAAGATATTAAAAAACGTGGTGGAATTGAAGTTTTACAATCTGTAGATGATATTGTAAATTTTTCCGTGGTGCAAGATATTATAAAAAATGCTAAATACGGAGAAGATCAAATTTATATCGGTCAAGCTATAAAAATGAATTTAAGTGGTAAAGCATTTAATGGTATGAATTTAGCTATGCCAATTTTTGGCAAAAAAAATAAACTTGTGGGCGTTGTAGGTTTAGTTTTGGATTTTGAAAATATCGCAAATTATTTACTCGATAAAAAATCATTTCTTTTCAATGGACAATTAAATGTTTTATTAAATTCTCAAGGTTATATAGCTGTACATCCTAATAAAAATTTAATCCTTCAAAATCTTATGAAGGTTAATAACAGAGGAGAACAAACAGAAGAAGTTTATAGGGCTTTATCTGAAGGAAAAAATGGAATTTTTAATTACGTTGCTTCAACGAATGATGATTCTTACGCAAGTTTGAGTAGTTTTAAGGCTGGAGATTCTACTTGGAGTATCATGGTAACAGCGCCAAAAGAGTCTATTTTTGCACCTTTAAGAAAACTTCAAATGCTTATTATTGGAGCTTCTGTAGCTTTTGTTCTGGTAGTTTTAGCCGTGGTTTATTACTGTGTTAGAAGAATTGTTGGAATAAGACTTCCAATTATTTTAAAATCTCTAGAATCATTCTTTAAATTTTTAAATTATGAAAAAATAGAACTTAAGCCTATAGAAATTTACGCTAATGATGAACTCGGTTCTATGGGAAGAATGATAAATGAAAATATTGAAAAAACTCGTGTTTCATTAAAGCAAGATCAAGAAGCGGTTGATGAGTCAGTGCAAACAGTAAAAGAAATCGAAGGAGGAAATTTTAGAACAAGAATTTCCAAAGTTCCTATCAACCCTCAACTTATAGAGCTTAAAAATGTTTTAAATAGAATGCTTGATGTATTGCAAAATAAAATTGGTTCTGATATGAATAAAATCAATAAAGTCTTTGACAGCTATAAGGCGCTTGATTTTAGCATTTCGGTTGATAATGCCCAAGGACAAGTTGAGCTTACAACAAATATCTTAGGTGAAGAAATTAGAAAAATGCTTATAACTTCTTCTCAATTTTCTAAAGAATTGGCCTCTCAATCTGAAGAATTAAAAGCTTCAATGCAAAAATTAACAGAGAGTTCAGATACTCAAGCGCAATCACTTGAACAAAGTGCTACTACTATAGAGCAAATAAGCCATTCTATGCAAAATATTAATGGTAGAACTTTAGAGGTCACAAGTCAAGTTAATGATATTAGAAATATAGCGAGTGTTATTAAAGACATCGCAGAGCAAACTAATCTTTTAGCGCTTAATGCAGCTATAGAAGCTGCACGTGCAGGAGAACATGGACGCGGATTTGCTGTTGTAGCTGATGAAGTAAGACAGCTTGCTGAAAGAACTGGAAAATCGTTGAGTGAAATTGAAGCAAATATTAATATATTAGTGCAAAATATCAATGAAGTTGCAGAGTCTGTGAAAGAGCAAACTCTTGGAATCACTCAAATTAATGATACTATCATGCAACTTGAAGCTGCTACAAAAGAAAACGCTGAAATTGCCAATGCAACCAATCAAATTACAAGCAAGGTTAATCATATTGCTAGTGCTATTTTAGAAGATGTAAATAAAAAGAAATTTTAAAAATTTAAGAGTACTTACAAGATTATCTAAATAAAATTATACTTAGTAATAAGTATAATTTTATTAAGGAAAAATAATGAGAATTGATTGTAAAGATCTTGATTGTCCTAAACCTGTCGTTGAAACAAAAAAAGCTCTTGAAAATCTAAATAATGGAGAGAGCTTAGAAATTATTTTAAATTCTACTATCTCTAAAAATAATGTTTTAAAATTTTTAAACTCTTTAAATTTAAATCCGACTTTTAAAGAACATCAAGATGAAATTATCATTTGTGTTGAAAAAAAAGAAATTGATTTAAATCAAGCCAATCATAACGAATACAGTGTTTTATTTTTAAAAACCGATAAAGTGGGTTGTGGAGAATTAGGAGAGAATTTATTTGTTGGTTTTTTAGATACTTTAAAAAATATTAAAAATATTCCTGATAAAATTATTTGTGTAAATGAAAGTGTTTTGGTAAATACTGATGAAAATCATAAAGCGCATAAAGCTATGAAAGAATTAGAAAATTTAGGAGTTGAGATTATAAGTTGTGGAGCTTGTTTGGAATTTTTTAGAAAAACTAAAGAATTAAAAATCGGTTCTATTGGAAATGCTTATGAGATCGTTAATGAACTTTTCGGAAAAGCAAAAATCATTACTTTATAGGATAAAATTTGGAGTATAAAAAACAAAATTTAACCCATTTTGTAAAAGCGGCAGGTTGAGCAGCAAAACTAAGCCCGGGTGGCCTTAAAACAATTTTAAATTTTATGCAAAAATCTCCAGCTTTGCTTAGCGATATCGGAAATAATGAAGATGCGAGTGTTTATAAAATCAGTGATGATTTAGCTCTTGTTCAAACTCTTGATTTTATCACTCCTGTAATCGATAGTGCTTATCATTTTGGTGCTATTGCTGCAGCTAATGCCCTTAGTGATGTATTTGCTATGGGGGCTGAAGTAATAAATGCCTTAAATATAGTAGGATTTGATACCAAAAATCATTCTTTAGAGATACTAAAGGAGATGTTAGAGGGTGCCAATGATAAAGTAAATGAATGCAAGGGTTTGATTGTTGGTGGGCATACAATTGAAAGTTCAGAATTATTTTTTGGACTCAGTGTTACTGGAAAAGTTCATCCAGATCGTTTTGTTGCTAATAATCGTGCAAAATTAGGTGATAAAATCATTTTAACTAAGCCCTTAGGAGTTGGAATTTTAAGCACAGCTTTAAAGGCGGATTTTTTAGAAGAAAAACATTTAAATTCTATGGTTAAAAGTATGATGTCTTTAAATTTTAAGGCTAGTCAAATTGCTTTAAAATTTAAAGTCCATGCTATGACCGATATTACAGGATTTGGCTTTTTAGGACATTTAAGAGAAATGTTAAATGATCAAATTAGTTTTGAAGTTTTTAAGGAAAAAATTCCTTACCTAGATGGAACTTTGAAATATTATAATATGGGATTAATTCCGGCTGGAGCGTATAAAAATTTAGAATTTATTCAAGAGATGGATTCTGATTTAAATGAAGAAAATTTATTGCTTTGCGATCCTCAAACTTCAGGAGGACTTTTGATTGCCATAGATGAAAATCAAGCTTTGCAATGTCTTGATGAGTTAAGAAATGAAGGCATAGAGGCAAATATTGTTGCCCAGTGTGTTTTGGCTTCAGAAAAGAAATTTATCTTTGTTTAAATTAGTGTAAAAATTAAGTTTAATATTTTTAAGGAAAAAAAATGGAAGTTGTTCATATAAATATGGCCATTATAACAATGTTTTCAGTTTATACTTTTTTAATGCTTTTTATAGGTTTTTATTTTTATAAACAAAATAAAAGTTCTGAAGATTATTTCTTAGGAGGAAGATCTTTAGGGCCTACTCTTTCTGCTTTAAGTGCAGGCGCTTCTGATATGAGTGGTTGGCTTTTGATGGGCCTACCAGGAGCTTTATATATCGGTGGTTTGATCAATTTTTATATTGTGATAGGATTGATTATCGGTGCGACTTTAAATTGGATTTTTATAGCAAAAAGATTAAGAATTTATACAGGCATTGTTGCAAATTCCTTGACGATTCCTGATTATTTAGAAACTCGTTTTGATGATAATAAACATATTTTGCGTGTGATTTGCGCTATTGTTATTTTAGTTTTTTTTACTTTTTATATTTCTTCAGGCCTTGTGAGTGGAGCAAAACTCTTTGAAGGTGTTTTTCAAATTCGTTATGATTATGCTTTAATTGCTGGAACATTGATTATTGTTATTTATACTTTTTTAGGAGGATATAAAGCAGTTTGTTGGACGGATATGATTCAAGGACTTTTGATGCTTGGAGCGCTAATTGTTGTGCCATCGGTTATGCTTTATCATTTAGGAGGCATTTCTAAGGCATTTTCTATTGTAAAAGAAATTAAACCTGAGGCTTTATCTATAAATCATGTGAGTTTTGTAAGTATTATTTCTGCTCTTGCTTGGGGGCTTGGATATTTTGGACAACCTCATATTTTAGTGCGTTTTATGTCAATTAGATCGGTTAAGGATATTCCTATTGCTACCTTTATAGGAATTGTTTGGATGAGTTTGTGTTTATTTAGTGCTTGTTTGATAGGGATTTTAGGTATTGCTTATATCTATAAATTCCAACTTAGCTTGCAAGATCCTGAGAAAATTTTTATACTCATGTCTCAACTTTTATTCAATCCTTGGATTGCAGGAATTTTACTTTCTGCGATTTTAGCTGCTATTATGAGTACAGCAAGTTCGCAACTTTTAGTATCGAGTTCGACTATAGCTGAAGATTTTTATAAAAAAATTTTTAAGAAAAATGCATCCAGCAGGGTGGTTTTAAATTTAGGAAAAATAGGTGTTTTAATTGTAGCCTTGGTTGCTTTTTTTATTTCTATGGATAAAAATTCAAGCGTTTTAAGTATAGTTTCTTATGCTTGGGCTGGTTTTGGTAGTAGTTTTGGTGCGGTTATTATTTTTTCACTTTTTTGGAAAAGAATGACAAAATTTGGCGCTATTGCTGGTATGATTTCAGGTGCTTTAGTAGTGGTATTATGGAAAAATTGCGTTGATTCTAATTTATATGAAATGATACCTGGTTTTTTAACAGCTTCTTTGGTTATTATTTTTGGGAGTTTATTGACTAAGGTAAGCTCTGGTTCAAAAATGGCTTATGAGAAAATGCTTAATGAAATTCCTTAATCTTAATTTTATTTTTCAATAAAAGTCGCTATAATTAAAAGTTTTTTGGAAGATTAGCGTATCTGGTGATCGCCACTGACTTCAAATCAGATGAAAGGGTAGCTGGCTATTCTTTGGGGAGTTCGATTCTCTCATCTTCTCGCCGTTTAAAGATTGAAGGAATAGGTCATGAGTAAAGCAGATATTGTTGTTGGTATCCAATGGGGCGATGAAGGCAAGGGTAAGATAGTTGATAAATTATGTGAAAATTATGATTTTGTTTGCAGGAGTGCAGGTGGACATAATGCAGGGCATACCATTTGGGTTCAAGGTGTAAGATATGCACTTCATTTAATGCCAAGCGGTGTTTTAAATACAAAGTGCATCAATATTATAGGTAATGGTGTTGTCGTTTCTCCTGAAGTTTTAATTGCAGAAATGGCACAATTTGAAAATTTAAAGGGCAGATTATATATTAGCGATAGAGCACATCTTAATTTAAAGCATCATTCTTTGATAGATATTGCAAAAGAAAAACTCAAAGGCAAGGATGCTATAGGAACAACAGGAAAAGGAATAGGCCCTTCTTATGCAGATAAAATCAATCGCACAGGACATAGAGTCGGAGAGCTTTTAGATCCTCAAAGACTTCATAATGCTTTAATGAAAGATTTTGAATTAAATAAAAGTTATTTAGAATTTTTGGGTGTTGAAATTCCTGATAGTGATGATTTATTAAATGATCTCAAGAGATTTAGTGAAATTTTAACCCCTTATATTACAGATACAACTAGAATGCTTTGGAAAGCTTTGGATGAGGATAAAAAAGTCCTTTTGGAAGGAGCTCAAGGCTCCATGCTTGATATTGATCATGGAACTTATCCTTATGTGACAAGCTCAAGTACAATTTCAGGTGGTGCTTTAATCGGACTTGGTTTAAACCCTAAAGAAATAGGAAATATTATAGGCATAGTAAAAGCTTATACAACTCGAGTAGGCAATGGGGCTTTTCCTACTGAAGATAAAGGTGAAGATGGAGAAAAAATTGCACGTATTGGAAAAGAAATCGGCGTAAGCACTGGGCGTAAAAGACGCTGTGGATGGTTTGATGCTGTAGCGGTAAGATATACGGCAAGATTAAATGGTTTAGATGTTTTATCTTTAATGAAACTTGATGTTTTGGATGGTTTTGAAAAAGTAAAAATTTGCCGTGCTTATGAGTATAATGGAATGGAAATTGATTATATGCCAAGTGATTTAGAAAATGCTAAACCTATTTATGAAGAAATGGATGGTTGGGATAAGGTTTTTGGAATCAGGGATTATGATTTATTGCCAGAAAATGCCAAAAAATATATCGCTAGATTAGAAGAGCTTTGTGGGGTTAAAGTGAAATTTATTTCTACAAGTCCAGAAAGAGAAGATACGATTGTTTTATGAAAAGCAAATATAATTCTGTTGTCAAGGTGAAAAAACAGCAACTTGATAAAGCCGAATCTAATTTAAATCAAGCCAAGCAAAGACAGCTTGAAAATGAAAGACTTTTAGAGCTTTCAAGAAAAGAATGTGAAAATTTAAGCGTTTTGCCAAAATCAGGTTCTGTAAATGAATTAAGATCTAATTTATCAATGAGACAAATTGGCAGAGAAGCAATGTCTAGAGCTAAAGAAAGAGTAGAGCTTTCTAAAAAAGAAATGATGCATTATCAGTTTTTATATAAAAAAGCTCATTTAGATTATGAAAAAATGAAGGTCTTAGAGGCTGAAGAAATCAAACAGAAGAAAAAAGAACTTGCTAAAATTGAAGAAAAATTTCTCGATGAAATTGCAATCAGTCGCTTTTTTAAAAAGGATAAAAATGACTAAAAAATGTATTTTTTTAATTTTTTGCTTGACTGCACTTTTTGGAGCTGATCAAAATTGTGAAGAATATTTTGAATCTAAAAAGGCACAACTAGAATTACAAACAAAAGAATTTGATGAAGCTAGACAATCTTTAGAGGCCTATAAGGCTTCTTTTGAAGCTTTACAAAAAGAAAGAATGGATGCTTTGGTAAAAAAAGAAGCAGAAGTGAATGCTACTTTAGCACAAATTCAATCCTTAAAAGATCAAAATGCTAAACTTTTAGAAGAGCAGCAAAAAATTCTAAATTCCATCAATAAAAAAACAGAAGGTAGAGTCAAAGAAATTTATTCTCAGATGAAAGATACGGCTATAGCTGATGTGTTAAGTCAAATGGATGCTGAAGATGCTAGCAAAATCATGTTTTCGCTTGATTCTCGTAAAATTTCAGGAGTTCTTTCTAAAATGGATCCTAAAAAAGCAAGTGAATTAACCTTGTTGTTAAAAAATTTAGATAATAATAAGACTCATTAAATTTGTTTTTTAACATAAATATATTATTATTTTAAATTATAATTTAAAGGTTTGAAAATGCGTATAAAATTACCACATATACCTTATATCACAAATAAAATAGTATTAGATTTAGCCAATTCTTCTTTTGTTGAAATTAAAAGCAGTATGGAAGAACTTAATCCTTGTGTTGCAAAGATTTTAGAAAATGATGTCTTAAGTGAAAGAAAACTAGATGAAAAAACTAAAGAACTTTTAGAAGAACAAGAAGATGAAATGGAGCTTATGCAAGTTGATAGAAAAAATATGTTTTGGCTTGTGAAGAAAAAACTTGCACCTCAATTTGATGTTATTTTAAATTTAGAAGATCGCCATAATCGTTTGGCACATAGGATTTTAGAAGAGCTCATAGAAAATGATTTTATTAATTTTATCGTGAGTGAAAATAGAGTAAAAAATTTAATTTTTTCTAGCATTGATAATTATCTTAAAATTTATGAAAATCTAGAAGATGAAGTGTATGAGAAAATAAGCAATTATAAGACCAAGCCAATTCCAGGTAGTGAAGAATATGAATTAATCTTTGAAAAACTTTATCAAGAAGAACTTAGAAAAAGAGGAATGTTTTAAATTATGAAAGCTTATGTTTATTTAGAAAATGATATTTTTTTAACAGCTAAAGCTTTTGGTAAAAATGGAACTTTCTTTGGAGAGTTAGTTTTTAATACTTCTTTAACCGGATATCAAGAAATCATGTCAGACCCTTCTTATGCGGGACAATTTATCGTTTTTTCTATGCCAGAGATCGGTATAGTGGGAACTAATGATTATGATAATGAAAGCAAAGAAGTTTTTGCTAGTGGTATTTTAATACGAGAATTAAGTTCTACTTTTTCTAATTTTCGTGCTAAACAAAGTTTGGATGAATATTTAAAAAGACATGAAAAAATAGGAATATATGATCTTGATACAAGATTTTTAGTGAAAACAATTCGAGATTTTGGAAATTTAAGAGCTGTTGTATCGACTGAAATTTCAAATAAAGAAGAACTAAAAAGTGCTTTAGAAAAATCAGCAAAAATCGATGAAGTTAATTTTGTTAAAGAAGTCAGCACAAAACAATCTTATGTCCATAAACAAGGTGTTTGGAATCATACAACTCAAAGTTATAATGAAGCTAAAAGAAGTGCAAAAAAAGTTGCTGTTATCGACTATGGAGTTAAGATCAATATTTTAAATGAACTTGTTGAAGCAGGTTTGGAAGTAGAGGTTTATCCTTATAATGTTAAAGCGCAAGAACTTATAGATCTTTATAAAAAAGGTGAAATTCAAGGAATATTTCTTTCCAATGGTCCTGGAGAGCCAAAAATTTTAAAACAAGAAATTGCAGAAATTGAAAAAATGGCTAAAGCAAAAATTCCTATATTAGGAATTTGCCTAGGACACCAGCTTTTAAGTAATGCTTTTGGTTATGAAACTTATAAAATGAAATTTGGTCAACATGGTGCAAATCATCCTGTTATTAATTTAAATAATAAAAGCGTTGAAATTACAGCGCAAAATCATAATTATAATGTTCCTGAAGAGCTTTGTGAAGTTGCTTATATTACCCATCGAAATCTTTTTGGAGATAATGTAGAGGGTGTTAAATATAAAGATTATCCTATTATATCGGTACAGCATCATCCAGAAAGTTCTTCTGGTCCTCATGAGAGTAAATATATTTTTAAAGAATTTATCGATTTGATGTGATTTTGCTAAATATTGATTTTTTTGTTATTTTCAGTGTTGCTTTTTTATCAAGCTTTGGACACTGCTATGCTATGTGCGGAGGTTTTACCTTAGCCTTTATGAGGTTGAATTCTTCACACAAACATTTATTTTTACTAACTTTTTTGTATCAACTATCAAGAATTTTAGCCTATATTTTTTTAGGAATACTTTGTGGGATTTTTGGAAATATTTTAGCGATTAATGCTAAAATTCAAAGTTTTTCATTTTTTATCATCGGTATTTTTATGGTTATTTTAGGCTGTGCTTTAATTTTTAGAGGTAGTCTTTTAGCTTTTTTTGAAAATAATATAATAATTCACTCTTTGTTTAAATTTGTAATGCAAAAATCGATGAAGTTTAAAGGCGTTAAATCTGCATTGATGTTAGGATTTGCAAATGGCTTTGTTCCTTGTGGTTTGGTTTATTTTTTTTTAACAGATGCTCTTAAAAGAGAAAATATTTTAGAAAGTATGCTTATTATGCTTATTTTTGGTATCTCAACACTTCCTGCTATGTTATTTTTTGCTAGATTATCTCAAATTTTAAACGAATTTTTAAAAATGATTTTTAATTATATGGCTTATATTATTATTATTATCTATGGATTGCATATTAGTTATATAGGTTTTATTACTTTTATAAAATAATTTTATTTATATTTTTTAATTTGATTAGTAAATTTTATTTTATTTTTTTAAAGCAAAATGCTGAAAATATCGATAAATTCTTAATTTTAAGATGTAATAAATAAAACAAAATTATTTTTTTTAAGAAAAAATGTATAATTAATAGTTTATAATGTTATCAATGAATAAAATTTTAAGGAGAAAAAACTATGCATCCAGGTAATGCATTAAGTTACGACTATACAGTTGCTAAATGTTTTATGTTTGCAACTGTATTGTTTGGTATTATTGGTATGGCCATAGGAACTTTGATAGCTTTTCAAATGGCATATCCTGATTTGAATTATTTGGCAGGAGAGTATGCAACCTTTTCAAGATTAAGACCTCTTCACACCTCAGGGGTTATTTTTGGTTTTATGCTTTCTGGAATTTGGGCCACTTGGTATTATATAGGACAACGTGTTCTTAAGGTAAGTATGGCTGAATCAAAATTTTTAATGGCGGTAGGAAAGCTTCATTTTTGGCTTTATATGCTTACGATGATTGTTGCTGTTATTTCTTTATTTTTAGGAATTACAACTTCTAAAGAATATGCAGAGCTTGAATGGCCTTTAGATATTTTGGTTGTTATTGTTTGGGTATTGTGGGGTATGAGTATTTTTGGTCTTATTGGAATCAGACGTGAAAAAACTCTTTATATCTCTCTTTGGTATTATATAGCAACTTTTTTAGGTATTGCTATGCTTTATCTTTTCAACAATATGGAAGTTCCAACTTATTTTGTTGCCGGTATGGGAAAATGGTGGCATAGTGTATCAATGTATGCAGGAACTAATGATGCTTTAGTTCAATGGTGGTATGGACACAATGCGGTTGCTTTTGTTTTCACTGTTGGTATTATTGCTCAAATTTATTACTTTTTGCCAAAAGAAAGTGGTCAGCCAATTTTTTCTTATAAACTTTCTTTATTTGCGTTTTGGGGCTTGATGTTTGTATATCTTTGGGCAGGTGGACACCATTTGATTTATTCAACCGTTCCTGATTGGATGCAAACTATGGGTTCTGTATTTTCAATA
The DNA here is from genome assembly GCF_020135895.1 of Campylobacter sp. 2457A. Taxonomy (NCBI): domain Bacteria; kingdom Pseudomonadati; phylum Campylobacterota; class Epsilonproteobacteria; order Campylobacterales; family Campylobacteraceae; genus Campylobacter; species Campylobacter sp. 2457A. The sequence continues at coordinate 76,031 of NZ_JACHTO010000003.1, forward strand.
GTACTTATTTTACCTTCTTGGGGATCAGCGATCAATATTATGCTTACAATGAAAGGTGAGTGGAGTCAGCTTAGAGAAAGTCCATTGATTAAATTTATGATTTTAGCATCGACTTTTTATATGTTCTCGACATTAGAAGGACCTATTCTTTCTATAAAATCTGTTAATGCTTTAGCACATTTTACTGATTGGATTCCAGGACATGTTCATGATGGAACTTTAGGTTGGGTAGGCTTTATGACTATGGCCGCACTTTATCATATGACACCTAGATTGTTTAAAAGAGAACTTTATAGCAAATCTTTAATGGAAATTCAATTTTGGATCCAAACTACAGGCGTAGTGCTTTATTTCAGTTCAATGTGGATTGCAGGTATCACACAAGGTATGATGTGGCGTGCAGTTGATAAATACGGTAATCTTCTTTATTCATTTATCGATACAGTTGTGGCTATAATACCTTATTATTGGATTAGAGCTATTGGTGGTTTATTGTACCTTATTGGTTTCTTTATATTTACTTACAATATTTATAAAACAATTGCTTGCGGAAGAGTGCTAGATAAAGAGCCAAAAAGTGCTTCACCTATGGCAGTGTAAAAAGGAGGAAAAATGTTTAGTTGGTTAGAAAAAAATCCATTCTTTTTTGCTGTGGCTGTTTTTGTTGTAATTGCTTATGCTGGTATTGTTGAAGTTTTGCCTAATTTTACTGAAAATGCAAGACCTATTGAAGGAAAAAAACCTTATACTGTTTTACAGCTTGCAGGGCGTCAAATTTATATAAAAGAAAGTTGCAATGCTTGCCATTCTCAGCTTATACGTCCATTTAAATCTGAAACTGATCGTTATGGAATGTATTCAGTTAGTGGCGAATTTGCTTATGATAGACCATTTTTATGGGGTTCAAAAAGAACAGGTCCTGATTTAATGCGTGTAGGAAGTTACAGAACAACTGATTGGCATGAAAATCATATGTGGGAGCCTACCTCGGTAGTTCCACATTCTATTATGCCAGCTTATAAGCATATGTTTAAAAATGATGCTGATATAGAAACAGCTTATGCTGAAGCTTTAACTGTAAAAAAAGTTTTCAATGTGCCTTATGATGTACCAGGTGGCGTAAAACTTGGTTCTTGGAAAGATGCTCAAGAAGAAGTAAAAGCGGAAGCGCAAACTATAGTTGATGAGATGAAAAATGAAGAAGTGAAAAAAGCTTTTGCCAAAGGCGAAATTAAAGAAATTGTTGCTTTGATCGCTTATTTAAATAGTTTAAAGTAAAATGATGGAACATTTATTAATTTTATTAGATGTAATTAAAAAATTAACTACTCTTAATTTGAGTGAAATTAATCAACACGAGTGGAGAATTTTCCAAGCTTATGGATTTTTCCTGCTTGTTGTTTTTTTGTCATTGGTTTTGTATTCATATTTGTATCATCTTTATAGAGCGGAGAAAAATGGCGAAAGAAATTATGAAAAATATGCAAACCTTGTTTTAGATGATAGTATCAATGATAGTGTTTTAGAAAATAAAAGGAGTGCTTGATGCAATGGTTAAATTTAAAAGATAATACTAATTTATTGTCTTTGATTGGAGCTGTTCTTATTGTTCTAATCACGCTTATAATTGTAAGCAGAATGTTTAGAAAAATGAAAGAAAAAAAAGGTGAAGCTGAGCTTAGTGAACATGAATGGGATGGAATAGGAGAGTATAAAAATCCTATTCCTTTAGGCTGGGCTATTGTCTTTTGTCTTACTATTGTTTGGGCAATTTGGTATTTCTTGTGGGGATATCCTTTGAAATCTTTTTCAAGTATAGGTCAATACAATGAAGAAGTGCAAGCCTATAATTCTAAATTTGAGAAAAAATTTAAAAATTTATCTGCTGATGATAAAAAAGATATGGGCGAAAATATTTTTTTAGTTCAATGTTCTGCTTGTCATGGCATTACTGCTGATGGAATCAATGGTAAAGCTCAAAATTTAAATATTTGGGGTAGCGAAGAAGGAATTATTAATACAATTGTACATGGTTCTAAAGGGATGAATTATGAAGGCGGAGAAATGCCAGATGCATCTGTTTTAGGCATAGCAAAAGAAGACATTCCAGCAGTTGCTGCTTATGTTGCACAAGAAATCTCAGCGATTAAAAAAACTAAAAATGAAAAGTTAGTAGCTAGAGGAAAAGAAGTTTATGAAACTTGTGCTGCTTGTCATGGAGCTGATGGAAAAGGAGGAGAGGGTGGAATGTTTCCTGATCTTACAAAATATGGTTCAGCAGAATTTGTAGTCGATGTTTTAAATAGAGGTAAAAAAGGTTTTATAGGAACTATGCCAGCATTTTCTACTTTAAATAACGTGCAAAAAGAAGCTGTTGGCGAGTATGTAATTTCTCTTTCAAGGGGTAAATAATGGAAAACACAAATAGATGCGTATTTTCTTTTTCAGGTATTACAGGAATGCTTATTGCAACTGTGTTATTGATTGCTATTTTAGTAGTGCTAACTATTTTTGGAATTAAAGCTCAACGAGAAGTGATGCAAAAACCTTATAGTCTTAAAGATATTCAAAGTGTAAAAATGTTAGGTTCAAAAGAGCAAGATCATAGAATTATAAAGGATGCACAATGAGTAAAGCATTAGAGTATTTAATTGTTATTGGACTTATCACTACTGCGGTAATTACTGCTTGGTCGGTATTAACTGCTAATCACTTGCACATAGGATGAAAAAAATATTACGAGATAGCTTATTTTTAGCTATCTTTTTATTTTTTCCTTTGAGGGTTTTTGCTCTTGATTATGTGGTTTTTAATGAAGGCGTATTGAGTCCAAAAGTTGTTCAAGAAATTAATTTAATAGGCAAAGAACTTGAAGAAAAGAGTCAAATTTTTGCAGGAGTAGCTATAGGCGATAATATGGATTTTGAAACTTTGTTTAATATGCAAAAAACACTGCCAAAGTCTTACATTCTTCTCATTTTATCTAAAAAATCGCATAGAGTTGATATAGTTGGTTCTAAGGGTGTTCTTAATTTGATTGATAAAGAAGCTATATTAAGTCCTTATCCAGGAACAGGTTCGATTTTGCCAATTTTAGCAACACAAAAAGGCGATATTTATAATGCTGCTATTTTAAATGGCTATGCTGATATAGTCGATCGCATAACCCAAGCTAGAGGGATTACATTAAATTCTTCTATAGGTAATACAAATCGTGATACAATAAATATTTTAAGAATTTTAATCTACGGTTTTGTTTGTTTTGCATTACTTTACTATACACAAAGAAGAATGAAGAGGAAAAGAAATGGATAAGAAAAAAACTTTTTGGCCTTATGGTTTATTGATTGCTTTTTTATTGATTATAGGGGCTTCTGTTGCAACCGTTGTCATTTCAAGCGATTATCCTGTATATGAAGATGATTTTTATTTTGATTCTTATCAAAATGTAGAAAATAACTATAATGAAATTCAAAAGCAGCAAGAAAATTTTAATAAACTTTTTAAGGTTGATTTTGAAAATAAAAATTTACAATTGCTAGGTGCTAGGAAAATTCCTGTTTATAATATTGATTCTAATTCTTATGTAGCTAATTTCAAAATAGAATCTTTAGGAAAAGCAGATATTCAAAATTTAAAGTATGAAATTTTACTTACTAGACCTCATACAAAAAAAGATGATCAAAAATTACAAGGACAAATAAAACAAGGAATTTTAAGCATCACCTTTCCTTCTAAAATCGAAGAAGGTAGATGGCAATTAAAATTTAAGCTGATTGCAAATCCTCAAACAATAGGCTTTTTTAGCTATGAATTATACGCTAAATGAAGCTTAGAATATTTGGTTCTACAAGGAAGATCAAAGAATATTACGATCAAAGCAAAGCTTTAAATGCTTTGCTTGATAATGCTATAAGCATACAAGATTTTCTAGAGAGAGTATGTTTAGCTAATTCTCATAAGGCAAGTTCTTATGAGAGTTTGCTTTTGATGCAAGAAGCGTGCTTAAAAAGTAAAAATTTAGAGAAAGAATTAGGAATTAGTGCTGATTTTTTTACTTTTTTAAAAAATAATGAATATTTATTCTCTTTTTTCAAAGAATTAAGCTTAGAGAAAAAAAGTATTGATGATCTTAAAAATAATGATTATTATGCAAGTTATAATGAACATTTAGAAATTTTAAAAGAAGTATTTGATCATTATCTTGCCTTGCTTAAAAAGAATCATCTTCATGATGATTTATCTTTGGTGAAAGATTATTCGATTAATTTTGATTTTATAGATGAATATGATGTTATTATTTATAATTTAGAGGGTTTTTTAAGTAAATTTGAAGAAGATTTGTTTTTGCAAATTGCCGACTATAAAGAAGTGATTTTATGTTTTAAGGTAAGTCGGTTTAATTATGAGTATTTTTCCAAATTTGATTTTTTAAAAGAAATAGATCTTGAAATAGAATTTTATTATGAAGTAAGTTTAAATGAAGGAAAAATTCTTAAAAAAGAGAAAATTTATACTCAGAACTCACAAGTTAAAGTCAAATCCTTTGAAATTAGAAGTTTGCAATGTGCCTTTGCAATGGATGAAGTTTCTCATTTTTTAAGGGAAGGATTAAAGCCTGAAAATATAGTTATTATAACACCAGATGAAAGTTTTTGTGATCTTTTAAGATTGTTTGATAAAAACAATATGTTTAATTTCGCTAGTGGTATTAATATCAAAGAGAGTTTATTTTATCAAAAACTAAAAATACTTTATGATTCTGCAAATTCTGAATCATTTTATTATCAAAAGCAAGAAGATTATTTTTTAAATGAAGATACAATTTTTGATTATCATAATACTTTTTTGCATTATTTAAATCTTGATTTTGAAAATTTTAAGAGTCAATTTGATCAACAATTTAATTTTGAGCAGTTTGAAAATTTAATAATTCAATTTTTAAAAAATGAAAAACAAGAACTTGCCAGCATTATCCAAAAAGAATTGTATTTTATCAAGGATTTGTTAAAAAATCAGTCTTTGAAATTTAAAGAATTACTCCAGCTTTTTTTTATACACATTTCAAATTTAAATTTAAGTTATGTTGGCGGCGGAAAAATTACCGTTACGGGGCTTTTAGAAAGCAGAGGACTTCATTTTGATGGAGTTGTAATTGTTGATTTTAATGAAGATGTGATTCCTAAAAGAAGTATTAATGAACTTTTTTTAAATAATGAAATTCGCAAAAAAGCAGGGTTAATCAGCTATGAACGAAGAGAGAATTTGCAAAGATTTTATTATGAAAATTTAATCAAAAACGCTAAAAAAGTAAGCATTTCTTATGTTGAAAATGAAGAGCAGAGAAAATCACGTTTTTTAGATGATCTTGATATAAAATATTTTTATGAAAAACCAAATTCTAAAACTTATTTAGATGCATTAAAGCTTGATTATCAGAGTGCAAGATTAAATTTAGAGCCTATTAAAGCTCCTATTTTAAAGCACGATCCATTTGAAAAACCTTTATCTTTTACTCGCTTTAACTTACTCCTAAATCAAAAAAGAACTTATTATTATCGTTATATTTTAAATTTAAAGGAAGCTAGAGCCTTAAGTTATGAAAGCAATTTTAAAAATGAGGGTAATTTTATCCATAAGATTTTAGAAATTTACTATAAAGAAAATTCAAAAAATTATTTTGATTGTAGTATTTTTAATAAATTATTACAAAGGGAAAGTTCAAAATATGGTATCGGCGATTTGGAACTAGAAATTTTAAAAATACGATTTGAAAATTTTTACAAAAATGAACAAAAGCATTTTGATGAAGGATATAAGGTTGATAAACTAGAATTGTCTATTTCTAAAGTTTTAAATTTTAAACAAGAATTTATAAAACTAATAGGAGTTATTGATAGAATTGATCATTGTGCGGGTGAAAATTTTATCATCGATTATAAAAGTGGAAAAATTCCTACAGATTCTTATCAGTTGGCTTTTTATCAAGCTCTTTATGATGAGAATGCTCAAGCTTTTTTTTATGATTTAAAACGTATGAAATTTACAAAAGAAAAAGCTAAAAGTTTGATTGATTTGAAGGAAAGTTTAAAAAATTTACTAGATGAAAGTAAAAAAGAAATGGAGTTTGAAAACAAAAAAGATGAATATTGCCCTTATAGGTTGATTTATAAAAAGGAAGTGAAATGACTTTTGAGCCTTTTTTAGCTTTAGAAGCAAGTGCTGGTAGTGGTAAAACCTTTGCTTTGAGTGTTCGTTTTATAGCTCTTATTTTAAAAAACGCAAAAATAAATGAAATTTTAGCTTTAACCTTTACTAAAAAAGCTGCTAATGAAATGCAAAAAAGAATCATTGATACTTTTTTAAATTTAGAAAGCGAAGAAAAACAGAGTGAATCTCAAGAATTATGCCGACTTTTAGATGTGGAAAAAAAAGAGCTTATAGCCTTAAGAGATACTAAAAGAAAAGAATTTTTAAGACAAGAGTTAAAAATCAGCACCTTTGATGCTTTTTTTAGCAAGATTGTTAGAGCTTTTGCTTTAAATTTGGGACTTAGTAGCGATTTTAATATTAGCGAAGAAAAACTCGATATCAAGGCTGTTTTTTTAAGGCTTTTAAATAGAGAAGAATTAAAAGATTTAGCTTATTATTTGGTCAATATAGAAGAAAATCAAGATTTTTATAATGAATTAGAAAGATTTTATGAAAACGCTTACCATAAAGATTGTGTAAAAATTCCAAATCCATCAAAAGCAAAAATAAACAAAGCTTACAATGATTTAAGAACGTATTGTTTAAGTTTAACCCATGTTAAAAGATATACAAATTTAATACAAAATTTTAAAAATGAAACTTTGGATTTAAATGAATTTATCAAAACAAGTTTTATGTCAAAATTTGATGAAACGGAATATTTGCAAAAATTAAACGATGAGGATACAAATTTTAAATTAAAAAGAGAAGAATTTATCAATGCTTTAAATGGTTATGCTATTGAGCTTGAGCAATATAAAATTGCTAATTTAATGAATCTTTTAAATTATTATAGTAAGGCAAAAAATTCTATACAAAAAGAAAAAAATGTTTTAAGTTTTAGTGATATTAGTCGAAGAGTTTTTGATTTAATCACAAGTGATTTTAAGGATATGATTTATTTTCGCTTGGATGGATATATTTCTCATTTGCTTATCGATGAATTTCAAGATACAAGCGTTATACAATATAAGATTTTATATCCTTTAATCGCTGAATTAGTTTCAGGCGAGGGCGTGAAAAAAAATAGAACTTTTTTTTATGTTGGAGATAAAAAACAAAGTATTTATCGTTTTAGAAAAGGCAAGAAAGAGCTTTTTGATTTATTACAGCTTGATTTTAAGCAAATCAAAAAAGATCAACTTAAAGTCAATTATCGTTCTAAAGAAAATTTGGTTTATTTTGTCAATGAAGTGTTTAAAAATAAAATAAAAGATTATACGCCACAGCTTTCTTTGGAGGATAAAAAAGGAGGCTTTGTACGCGTTGTTGAAACAAAAGAAACTAAAGCCAAAGATCAGTTTCAAGAAATAAAAGAAAAAGTATTTGAAACTTTGCTAGAACAAATTTATTTTTTAAAAGATAGAAATATTTCTTTAGATGATATTTGTATTTTATGTTGGAAAAATAATGATGCAGATATGATTTTAGAATTTTTACAAGAACACAAAATTCAAGCATTTACACAAAGCAATATTTTGCTTGAAAATAAAGCTAGTGTGAAGGTTGTTTTAGAATATGCAAAATATTGTATTTTTGGAGATGAGTTTTATTTGCATTTTTTAAAAGAATTTTTAGGATTTGAACCTTTGAGATTAAATCTTGATTTAGCAAGAAGTGCTATAGAAAATTTACTTTATTTGATTAAAAATTTAAGACTTGATCTTAGTGATATTGCTTTAATCCAATTTATAGAATATGCCAGAGAAAAAGAGGATTTTTTAAAACTTTTATTTGAACCTTGTCCTTTAAAAATTATTAATGAACAAAATATGGGGATAAGCATTATGACTGTGCATAAATCCAAAGGTTTGGAATTTAAGCACGTTATTTTGATAGACAGTCTTTCAAAAAATAATACAAATAGCGATAATATCATGCTAGAATATGATATCAATCAAGGTTGGCAACTTCATCTAAGAGATAATATACGCAAATTAACTAAAGAGTATAATTATCAAGCTTTTATAGACAATATAACCAAGGCTGATTATGAAGACGATATGAATAAGCTTTATGTGGCTTTTACCAGAGCTAGAGATTCTTTGATTGTTATTAAAAGAAATAGTGAATTTAAGCATGGGAGTTATCCTAGTTATTTAAATTCAATGCTTGAAATCAATGAGCAAGAAATTGGAACATTAGAATTTCAAAATTTATATGAGCAAAAAGAGGAAATTTTGCCTCCTGATTTGAAAGAATTTGAAAAGGTTGGTTTGCAAGAAATTGATCATGATGAAAAATTAGATTCTAAAGAAATTTATTTTGGAAACGCTTTTCATTTTTTTATGCAAAATTTAAAACTGCCATATGGAGAAAATATCGAATTAGCTTATCAAAACACTAAGAGTAAATTTAGGTATTTTTTGGATGATGAAGAATTTGAAACATTGTTTGTAATAATTAAAAATTTACTCAATAACAAAGAATTTCAAAACCTCCTTAAAAATAAAAAACTTTTCAAAGAACAAACATTGAGTTTTCAAGGAGAAATTAAACGACTAGATTTGCTTGCTTTAGATGATAAGGAAGCGATAATTATAGATTATAAAACAAGCCTTGCAATGGAGGATAAATACAAAGAGCAAATTTGTGAATATAAACTTGCTGTGGATGAAATCTTGAAAAAAAATTCAAGAGCTTTTGTTGTTTATTGTTTAAAAGATAAAATCTTAATTAAAGAGTTATCTAAAAAATAAAACATTCATGTTTTAAAATTTATTGAAAAATTAAAAGTATTCTAAAGCCGCATTTTTCTAAGAGTTTAAAAATATTATTTAAAAATCAATCATTTTCTTACTATATTATTTAATAAGTTAAGCACTATTGAAATATAAACAGAAAAATAATTTTAAACTTGTCAAAATATTATAAAAAGATGATAAAATAAAAAGCTTTGTATCAATGGCTTAATGGTTTAATATAAAAAGGATGAATATGGATTTTTATACTATGCATGAAAAAAATGGTAAGCTTTATTTCGAGATAGAAGGGGATAATCTATTTGAAGATTTTTTGGAGCTTATGAGTGAAAAAAGTGTATTTAATGTGCATAAAGAAGGAGAAAATACACTAACAATCAATTCCGTTGAAATTACTTGGCTTTATGAAAATAAAAAAATATCATTATTGCAGAGTCATCACTTTTTGCTAAAGGTACAATCGAGTTTGCTTTGGAAAATTACAAAATAATTTTCGAAGAAGAAAATAAAATACATGATGAACAAGATAATGAAGAAAATGAAAATTACAGTGATGTTGATAATTTCATGGATCCTAAGGAAAAATCTTTAAGAAATTATCTAGAAAATTATAAACACAATGCTTTAATAGGTGCTTTAAGTCTTACTCAAGAGGAATTTATCAAACTTTCTTCAAAAGATTTCAAAAGAGTGCAAGACTATATCGATGAAGCTTTGCAAGAGGATGTTTTAAAGCATCTTGATATTTGCAAAATAGATGATGCTAATTTGACGGTGTTTAAAGTAAAACCTTTAATGCAAGAATTAAACATTGAAACAAATTTCATAAAATCTAAAAATTTTATTACAAAAAACATTAAAGAGTATTTTTTTGATCTTTTAAAAGCTGATGCAAATATAGATTTTGAAGATGCAGAAAGGATTGTAACAGTATCACATATTTATTATTTCTTACAAAGTGAGCTTTGTGAGAAATACAATAAAAAAAGAAAGCTTTAGTATTTAATAATCAATTAATTGAAGATTTTTGCTCCTCTTTGCCTAATTATAAAATTTTAAATAAAGTTAATTTGGCTTTGCAAGGCTGTCAGGTAACACGAGGTAAAAATCGTATTTTAATGCTTGATGATATTGAAGATTTATATGAAGATTGGGACAAAGAAGAATATATAGAAGTTTTTATAACAGATAATAAAAATGGAAGAAAACTTATAGCCTATGATGTATATGATTTAAATTTAAGCGAAAAAGAATTAAACCAAAAAATCGATATTTTTAAAGAACAAGTTAAGCAATTTGGAGAGAAATTTAATTTTGATACAATAGAAACTTTTTTAAGCGAACGTTTTCAAGAAGAAAGCGATCCAGATCCGCTTAAAGATAATGAAGATATAAATTTAGACAATGAAGATAATCAAAATCCAGATTCCAAAGATGAAAACGATGATATTAAATTCATTCCTTTAAGTCTTGAAGAACAAAAAAATATAAGAGAAATTTTGAATTTAGATGAAAGTAAAAATATTGAAAGTTTCCACCAAAAGATTATAAATAAAATCTTTTCTGATATATTTGAAAGATTGTGCGGCGAGAGTTCATTGGCGAATAGTATTTTAGATGATGACACTATGTATAATTTAATCCATGATCAAATTTTTGAATTTGTAATGGGAAAAAGTGTGAGTAAAAATACTTTTAAAAAGATCAATATCCTTACTTTTATGCCTGTTTTCAAAACAAAAGAAGATGAAAGATATTACACATTGGAAGTTGAAGACAAACGCATTGCCTTTAAATTGAATCAAGATTCTTTTAAAACTTTATTAAAATGTGGTGTGGTTATTACAGAAAAACATTTAAAGCAATTAAAAGAAGCAAAGGATCTTTTTGCTTTATTGCATAAATTAAATGTTAAATTCTTTAATGAATATTTGCACGTTCATAAAGGACAAAAATGCACCACAAGAAAAGGCGGCCTTATTTGTTTAAATGATTTAAGAAAAATAGATGATTTAGAAGATTTTTTACAAAGCCATCCACGCTTTGTAATGTTAGAACAAATTTTAGAAATTCTAACTCAAATAAAAGACTTAAATTCATCACAAAAAGAAGAATTTTTACAAAATTATGATTTTAAGAATTGGGAATATGAAAATAATGAAATTTTTATTTATGACAAAGTAGAAACAAAATATAACAATAGCATGCGATTTATCAATAGCAAAAAAGAAAACCGAAAACCAAAATCAGAGATCCGTTTGCTTGCTCATACTCAAATAGATTGTAATGAGCAAGAAATAGAAGAGCAAGCGGTAGAATTATTTGAAGGATTTTCACAAAATGAAGCAGAATTTGCTCTCATTATGATTTTAGATTATTTAAATATGGTGCAAGAATCTGAATTTGATAATATTTTAGATGTTAAGATAATAAAAAGTCCTCAATTTCATGCAAATACGAATTTTTATCAAAGTTTAGATGAATTTTTAAAGAAAGAAGAAATATTTAATATCATTTTTATCCGTGATAGTAATGAAATTTTTTATTATCTAAGTAAAGTTTTTAGAATATTAAGATTTAAGATAAATTTTAATTTTTGTCTCAAAAATACAGACACAGAGCTACAAGTTTTTGTTATAGAAAATGAGCAAAACAAAAATTTAAAAACAGCTTTATTGATTGGTGCTAGTGTTGAAGAAATTGGAATATTGAAATTTATAAAAGAGAAAAAATTTAATAAAAATGCCCTTCCATTTATGGCCAATTTATATGTTGAAATAGATGGGGCAATGGCTTTAAATTCTTGTTTTTATCAGGGTCGTTATACTCTAAAACATAAAGATGAATTTATAGAAATCGACAGATATATAGGTCATATTTTTTCTTTTTGCGAGGATTATTTTTCAAAATATTTAAGAAGTGATTTGAAAAAAATCGTTGTTGGTTATATGGGTAGAGAGCTAAGCGAAAAATATGAATATGATGAATTTAAATGTTATTTTGATGAAAAATTCTATCTTATATTGATTTTTATACAAATTTTTGCAGTAGTCTTTTTGTTCATGAAAAGGATGATGTGCTTTATATTATGCTTTGCAAAGATAAAAAGATATATACTAATTCTAGTTTAGAATATGATTTTAAATATATCGATAAAGTCATAAGAAAATATTTTCCATTTTGTACACAGGAATTTAAATTTTATTCTGCCAGACCTTATGTATTTTGCGGTTTAAAAACGTCTTATATACAAGAAGAGCTTCAAATAGAAAATTAAAGATTAATAAAGATGATGAATTTGAATCTGAAAATTTTATTTCTTTAGAAAGTGCAAAATTGGCTAAAAATTTGTATGATAATTTAAAACCTTTTGGATAAATGCTTTAAAATTTTATGAAGAATTTAAGAAAATTTGTTTAACTCCTATGCAATTTTTAAAAGAAGAAGATAAGGAATATGCAGAATTTGAGATAGATATTAAAGATGAATCGAAAAGAGGTAATATTTGCTTTTGTTTTGAGAAAGTATTTAGAACTTTCTTTGAAGATGAATATATAGCGGGTAATTTGAATATGGTTGTCAAATTTCGTAAAACTAGCGAATCTAAATTTAAATCTCAATCTTATTCTAGCATCGATAACGAAGGCGAATTTGTAAAATTTGCAGGCTTGGAAGAAGTGAAGGAATTGGAAGATTTGGAGCTTAGTTATCAAGATTATGAAATAAGAAATAAAAAGATTTTCGAATTTATAGAGCAAAATAATGTTTTTAAACAATTTTTTTATGATGAAAATTATAAAGAATTTGAAGTGTCTTTGAGTAGCACACATCAAGATTGCGATGTTGTTTGGATTAATAATGTATTTACATTACAAGAAAACAAGCAATTATCATTTTTGGATAAAGTTACATCTTTTTTTAAGAAATAGAAAGTAACATTTTAAAATGCAACATAAGGAAAAACAAATGAAAACTTTAGAAGAAATTCAAGCTATGGATGAAAAAACGGTAACGGAGATAGGTTGGGAGTTTTTTGATCTTATTAAAGATAATAAACTTAAAGAAGTTAAAGAGTTTTTAAAAGATTATCCCATGCCTGAAGTATTTTTAGAGAAATGTTGTAAGATATATTGGTGTGATCATCCTATACCTTTTTTAGCCCTAGTTCTACTTTAGCTTGGGCAGGGATTGCTTATGATAAGAGTCAAAGTTTTGAAATGATGGAGTATTTTGAGAGTTTAGGACTTAAAGCTGATGATGAGTGTTTAGGAAAAAATGCCCTTACTAGTTATATTGGAGTGGGTGGAAAAAATAAAAAAATGATTAATTATTTTTTTAAAAAAGGATGTAAATTTGAAGTTTATGATGAACGAGGTGCCACCCCTTTGCATTCTTGGATATTGCTTGGTGATTCTGAGTCTGTAAATTCTTTAGAAGTGGCTTTACAATTTGGTGCTGATGTAAATATGAGAAATATTAAAACAGAACATGAACATAGTTATATCGATGCAGGAAAAACCCTTTTACATATAGCTGCAACATCTGATAAAAAACCTATTGGAACTTGTTTGGAAATTTTGATCAAATATGGAGCTGATGTCAATGCTGCTAATTGCACTATCAATAAAACTAAAGATGATAAAATTAA
>NZ_JACHTO010000004.1:0-88881 GCF_020135895.1 Campylobacter sp. 2457A
TTTTTTGGCTATTTTAATAGATGCTCTCCAAATCTGAAAAAAATAAATTAATTTCTTTTTCTATTTTGTTTTTCTCTTCGATTAATATTTTTTTATTTTTTTCTCTAAATTCTTTATTTGAATAAAAAATAGGATAAGATATACTTATTGCAGCAATGATTTTATGATTGTGTTCTATATTTATAGCCATGCATTCAATTTGAGGATTCATTTCTCCACTTTCCAACGCCACTTTTTCTTTTTTAATTTTTTTTATTTGTTCATATAATTCATCTATATTTTTTAAGGTATTTTGAGTTATTTTTTCAAAATTTTTAGGATAAAGCATTGTTAATTCATTTTTTGTTTTATTTGATAATAAAGCTTTACCTAGAGAAGTTGCATAAGCGGGATATGAAGTTCCTATAAAAGATTTTAGTTGTATTTGATCATTAGCATCTAACTTTTCTAAGTAAAGAACGTTATTTTCCTTTAAAATACCCATTTGACAAGTTAAATTTGTTAAATCTCTAATATTTTTCATATGTTTTTTAATGAGTTCAAAGATGCTATTTTTATATTTCATATTACAGCTTAACTCTAAAATTTTAAAATCTAAAGAATAACTTTTATTGCTTAAATTGCATTTTATATATTTTTGTTTTTGTAAAGTTTGCAAAATAGGCGAGAGTGTTCCCGCTGGAATATTTAATTTTTTAGCTATTAGACTTAATGTAAGCTGTTCTTTTGAGTTGGCAATTAATTCTAAAATTTTTATAACTCTAAGAGTAGGTTGATGCATAAAATTATCCTTTTAACGATTGCATTTTATTTATAAATTTTATCACATTTTTTACTTTTGGTAACACAAAACATTTTTTTTGATTTATTTTACAATTTGTATTTCCAAGACAAAAGCCTATTTTAAGAGATAAATATAAAATAATTATGTTTTTTATCCCTTGATTTTTTTTAAATAATTTTGTTATATTTTTTGTATATAAATAAATTTTTGTATATACAAAAAATATAAGGAGATAAAATGGGAATTTTAAAAGGGACATTACCAGCTCTGCTTACGCCTTATTCTAGTGATGGAATGATTAATGAAAAAGAATTTATTCGCTATTGTGAATTTGGAATTGATAAAGGTTTAGATGGATTATTTTGTAATGGTAGTGCAGGTGACTCTCAAGCCTTAAGTATTGAGGCACAGGTTCAATTAATGAAACTTAGCAAAGATGCTTCTAAGGGTAGAGTACCTATTATTACAGGTATTACTTCAAGTGTTTATAAAAATACCATTGTTTTATCAGAGGAAGCTTATAGGTTAGGACTTGATGCGCTTTTGCTCGCTATGCCTTATTATTACAAATTTGATGAAGAGACTCTTTTTGAATATATCAAAGATTTAGCCTTAAAAGTCAAACTTCCTTTGTATATTTATAATATTCCGCTTTTTGCACCCGCTTTAAGTTTAAACCTTATAGAAAAAATTTCAAAACTTAACAATATAGCAGGTATTAAAGATAGTAGTGGAGATGCTTTGCTTTTAAATCACATTCTGGATATGGTGCCCAAAAATTTCGATGTTTTTGTAGGAAGAGAAGAAATTTATGCAGAAGCCTTATTTTTAGGAGCTAAAGGTTCTATGACAAGTATCGGAGGAATTTTTCCAGAACTTATGAGTGAAATTTATAAAACAATGAATGACAAAAAATATGAAAGAGCACTGTTGATACAAAAGAGTCTTTTAAAGGTTATAAGATTTGGGATGAGTATCTCTTTTCCTATGGGATTTGCTTTATTGCTAAAGGCTAGAGGATTTGAATTTTCAAATGCAACCATACACCCTTTATCATCTTCAACTAAAGAAAAATTAGATATGTGTTTTGATAAAGCTAAAGAATTGATTAAAACTTTGGAAAAAGAAACAGATATAAGGCTATAAAAGGTTTGATATGAAAATAAAAAGTTTTCTTGAAAAAACACCAGGTGGAATGATGCTTATACCTATGCTTATTGGTGCTATTATTCATACTTTTTGGCCAGATATTTTAGCTTATTTTGGCCCTTTTACTAATGCTTTAGGAGCTGGATCTACGGTAATTATAGCAGTTTGGTTTGTCGGTATTGGAGCGAGTATAAAATTAAAAGCTACTCCAAAAGTACTTAAAAAATCTGGAGTTTTATTGGTAACTAAAATGTTTGCAGCGTATATAGCTTGTATGATTGTTCAAAGATTAATCCCACAAGGTATGATCACTGAAGGTTTATTTATAGGTTTTAGTGCTTTAGCTGTTGTGGCAGCTATGGATATGACTAATGCAGGATTATATACGGCTTTAACTAAACAATACGGAACAACAGAAGAAGCTGGGGCAAGTTTGCTTTTGATGATAGAAAGTGGTCCTTTATTTACTATGGTAGTTTTAGGTACAACAGGGCTTGCTAGCTTTCCTATACAAAATTTTATAGGCTTGGTTTTACCATTTTTATTAGGGTTTATTTTAGGAAATTTGGATGAAGATTTTAGGGTATTTTTGACTAAATTAAATGAGCCTATGATCATATTTTTAGGCTTTTCTTTAGGAAGTACCATTAACCTTCATTCTATTTATGAAGCTGGAATAGCTGGGATTATTTTAGCTTTTTCTGTCATTATTTTTACGGGTTTTTTTCTGATTTTATCAGACATATTTTTAGCTAAAGGAAATGGAACAGCCGGAATTGCTGCATCTAGTACAGCAGGTGCAGCAGCAGCAACTCCTATGCTTATAGCACAACTTTATCCTGAACTTAAAGAACAAGCAAAATACGCAACAGTGCTTGTGAGCACTTGTGTAGTAATCACTGCTTTTATAGTGCCAATTTTAACTTCATATTATGCTAAATGGGCCAAAACACATATAAGGAGATAAATTTATGAAAAGCTTTATTATAGTGAGTGAAAAAGATAATGTAGCCACTGCTTTACGCAATTTTAAAAAAGGAGAAGAGGTGGCAAATGTAAGACTTAAGAATGATATTGCTAGTGGGCACAAATTTGCACTTAAAGATATCAAAGCTAATGAAGCGGTTGTTAAGTATGCAGAGATTATTGCAAGTGCAAATTGTGATATTAAGGCTGGAGAATGGGTGCATATTCATAATATATCTGGTATCCGAGGACGTGGCGATAAGGAGTAAAGCAATGAAAATTATGGGTTATAGAAGAGAAGATGGTAAATTAGGATTGAGGAATAAAGTTATGATTATACCTAGTGTGCATTGTGCTAATAAAGTGTGTGAAAATATAGCTAAACAATGTCAAGGATCAGTTTATATTAATCATCAGCATGGTTGTTCTCAGCTTGAATTTGATGCTTTGCAAACTAGAGACGTTTTAATAGGTCATGGTACAAATGCTAATGTTTTTGGAGTTTTAATTGTTGGACTTGGTTGTGAAGTGATACAAGCTAAAGTAGTGGCTGAAAAAATTAAACAAACAACTCCTTATAAAAAGGTTGAGTATTTAGTAATACAAGAATGTGGCGGTAGCAAAAATACGATAGACAAAGGTGTAAAAATAGTTAATGATATGTTTAAAGCTGCTTCAAATTTGCAAAAAAGTGAAGGTGATTTTAGTGATTTAATTTTGGGAACAGAATGTGGAGGGAGCGATAGTTATAGCGGGCTTAGTGCTAATCCTGCTTTAGGTAGTTTAAGCGATTTTATTATTGATCAAGGTGGTGCTGTAATTTTAGCCGAGACAACTGAGCTTATAGGATGTGAAGCTATATTGGCAAAAAGAGCTAAAAATGATGAAATAGCAAAAAAAGTATATGAGAAAATCTTGGGTTATGAAAATTTAGTTAAATCTTTTCATGCTGATATTCGTGGAGCAAATCCAAGTCCAGGAAATATAGCAGGTGGGCTAAGCACTATAGAAGAAAAATCTTTAGGTTGTGTTTATAAAGCAGGAACTCGAACTTTAATGGATGTGATTGATTATGCAAAACCTGTAGTTTCTAAGGGGCTTACTTTTATGAATACTCCTGGAAATGATATTGAGCAATTAAGCGCTATGGTAGCTGGAGGAGCAAATATTTGTGTATTTACTACGGGTCGTGGAACACCTACAGGTTCTGCTATTACTCCTACGATTAAAATGAGTTCAAATACTTTTTGCTATAACAATATGAATGACGCTATCGATATTAATGCAGGGGATATTATAGATGGTAAAAAAACTAAAGAAGAGGTGCGAGATGAATTGATAAATTTAATCATACGGATTTCTAATGGAGAATTAGTAAAGGCAGAAATTAATGAACAAAATGATTTTTCTGTTTGGAGACTTGCTACAACTTGCTAATAAATATTATTTTGGCATGGTTTTTGATTAATAATAAGGAGAAGAAAATGGATTTAAAAATTAAAAATAAAGTTTGCATTATAACAGGGGGTGCTAAAGGCATCGGCTATGCAATTGCTAAATTATGGGCCCAAGAGGGTGGAATTTCTGTCGTTTTTTCAAGATCTATGCCAAAAGAGCATGATGAGGAATTAAAAAATTTATGTAAAAGTTATGAATTTTTTGAAATTGACTTAAAAAATTATGATCAAATTGAAGAGCTTGTAAAGAAGGTTGCTGCAAAATATAATGGAATTTACGCTCTTGTAAATAACGCAGGAGCAAATGATAACTTACATATTGAGAATACAAGTGTTCAAGATTTAATCAAATCTTATGAAAACAATCTTTTTCACTATTATGCAATGGCTAAAGAGTGTTTGCCTTATATTAAAAAAGAGCAAGGAAGTATTTTAAATATAGTTAGTAAAACAGGTATTACGGGTCAAGGTAGAACTAGTGCTTATGCATCAGCTAAGGCTGCACAAATTGGATTTACTAGAGAATGGGCTTGTGCCTTTGCTAAGGATAATGTTAGAGTAAATGCTATTGCTCCTGCTGAAGTGATGACTCCACTTTATGAAAAATGGTTACAAAATTTCCCTAATCCCAAAGCACAATATAAAAAAATTGCAAAAGCTATTCCCTTAGGACACCGTTTCACTACTGTAGAAGAAATTGCAAATACAGCTGTTTTTACCCTAAGTCCATTAGCTTCACATACTACGGGACAGATTTTAATTCCAGATGGAGGTTATATTCATTTAGATAGAGCTTTAAATTGGGATGAAGACTAAGATATAAGGATATCAAATGACTGATTCAAAAAATATTAAAATCGCAATCATTTTGGTAACTTCACTTTTCTTTTTATGGGGTGTAAGTTATGGACTTATAGATGTGATGAATAAAAATTTTCAAAATCACCTTCATATCACTCAGCATGAGAGTGGGTTTTTACAATTGGCTTATTTTGGAGCTTATTTTATTATCGCTTTACCTGCAGGCTATATAGCTAATAAATATTCTTACAAGGTAGGAATTATGTTTGGTTTGGCATTGTATGCTATAGGATCTTTGATGATTATACCTGCGACTAATTTAGCTTCTTTCCATTTGTTTTTATTTGCATTTTTTATCTTAGCTTGCGGTATAGGATCTTTAGAAGCTAGTGCAAATCCCTATATGGTAAAACTTGGAGATGAAAAAAATGCAAGTTTTAGAATCAATGCTGCTCAAAGTTTTAATGGTTTTGGACAATTTTTAGGACCTATTATCGGTGGAGCTTTATTTTTATCTATCACTAAGCAAGGACAAAGTGCCAGTAAAGAACAAATTGAAACCGCATTAGTGGAAAATATGGGAAATGTTCAGCTTGTGTATGTTGGAATTGCTGCTATTGTGATTTTAATCTTAATCGCTTTTGCCTTAAATAAAATTCCTGAAGGTTCGGCTGTAAATAGTGATTATAAACAAAAAGATTATTCTAAATCTATAGAGGTTTTTAAACATAGACATTTTAATTTAGGGCTTTTAGCGCAATTTTTATATATAGCAAATCAAGTTGCTGCTGGAGCATTTTTTATCAATTATGTAGTTGAACATAATGAAAATTTAAAGGATGAGCAAGGTGCTTATTATTTTTCTATAGCCTTAGTGGCATTTATGATAGGACGTATCGTCTCTACACCTTTAATGAAAAAAATTAAAGGAGAAAATATTTTAGGTATATATTCTTTAATAAATACCGTTTTATGTATAGGACTTTATTTTGTCCATGGTTTTTTAAGTATAGTTTTACTTATAGCCGTATTTTTTTTCATGTCTATTTCTTTTCCAACGATTTTTGCTATAGCGACAAAAAATTTACCTTTTAATCAAGTAAAATTAGGCGGATCTTTGCTTGTAATGAGTGTAGTTGGAGGAGCGATTATGCCTAGCATTGTGGGTTTAATTAATGATCATTATAATACAAGTATGGGATATTTGGCAATGGCGCCTTTATTTTTATATGTTGCTTGGTACGGATTTTTTGGTTCTAAAATAAAGGTTTAAAATGCAAAAGATTTTTGATACTCATTTACATCTTTGGAATTTGCAAGAATGTCCTATTTCTTGGGTTAATTCATACAAAGAATTGAATCAAAATTTTGATTTTAATCAAGCAATAAAAGAATATAAAGATTTTGAGTTTCTCGGTGCTATGTATGTTGAGACAAATAGTGATAATAAGGACAAAGAAGCTTTATTTGCTTTAAAATTAAAAAAGATTTATGGGTTAAAACTTTGCTTAGCAGATTTGAAACATAAAGAAGAAATTTGTGCTTTTAGAGAGGTTATGCACACGAGTTTTAAAGGTGCCAAAAGATTATTTGAAGTTGATTTTAAAGAGTTTATGAAAATTTTAGAAAAAGCACAAATAGTTTTTGAAGCTTGTTTAAAAAATAGCGAATTAACATTTTTAGAGAAATTTTTAAGAGAAAATTCAAATTTAAAAGTGGTTTTAGATCATATGGGGAATCCTGATATTAATTGTTTTGATGGTTATAAAAAAGATTTACAAAGATTAAAAAAATTTTCAAATTTCTATATCAAGCTTTCATCGCCAGATCATTTTTCGATGCAAACTTCTCAAGAATTTATGTTTGAGCTTTTCTCATTTTTGAAAGAAAATTTTAGTGAAGATAGATTTTTATTTGGCAGCAACTACCCAGTATCAAAATTAAATCCAAATAAATGGGCAAATTTGATTTTAAAAAGTGAAGTTTTTGAAAATTTAGATGCAATTTTTTATCAAAATGCTTTAAAAATTTATAAAGGAGGTTAAATGCAAAGGTATGGTCAAATCATAAAAATTAAAAAGGAGAAAATTCAAGAATATAAAGATCTCCATAAAAATCCTTACAAAGGAGTTTGTGAAATGATTAAGGAGTGCAATATACAAAATTATTCCATTTATCTTTTTGGAGAGTATTTGTTTGCATATTTTGAGTATATAGGAGCTGATTTTGAAGCGGATATGGCTAAAATGGCAAGGGATGAAAATACACAAAAATGGTGGAAAGTAACAGATCCTTGCCAAATATCTTTAGGCTATGCGGGACAAAAATGGCTTAACATGGAAGAAGTGTTTCATTTGGATTAAAAAGGAGAGATAATGACAACTTATTATAATTTTATTAATGGGGAATTTATTCCTCATGAGGGTGAATTTTTTGAAGTTTTAAATCCAGCAACTAAAGAAGTAATTTCAAAAGTTGCTAGTGCAAGTTTAGAAGATACTCAAAGAGCGATTGAAGCAGCTAAAAAAGCTCAAAAGTCTTGGGAGGCGAAACCAGCTATACAAAGAGCAAATCATTTAAAAGAATTAGCGAATTTGATACGAAAAAATGCCGATTTTTTAACCCATATCTTAATGCAAGAACAGGGAAAAACTAAAGATTTGGCTAGTATAGAAATTCATTTCACAGCCGATTATATAGATTATACAGCTGAATGGGCTAGAAGATATGAAGGTGAAATCATACAAAGTGATAGAGCTAATGAACATATATATCTGTACAAAAGTGCTATTGGGGTTGTTGGTGGAATTTTACCTTGGAATTTCCCATTTTTTCTAATAGCGAGAAAAATGGCTCCAGCCTTATTAACGGGAAATACTATTGTTATAAAACCAAGCAGTGAAACTCCAAACAATGCTTTTGAATTTGCAAAGCTTGTTTCACAAAGTTCTTTACCTAAAGGAGTGTTTAATTTGGTGGCTGGAAAGGGTAGTATAGTAGGACACGAATTATCAAGCAATAAAGATATAGGCATGGTAAGTCTTACAGGAAGCGTTGAGGCTGGAGTTAGGGTTATGGAAGCAGCGGCAAAAAATATTATAAAAGTTTCTTTAGAGCTTGGAGGAAAAGCACCTGCTATAGTATGCAAGGATGCAGATATTGATTTGGCTGTAGAGGCAATAAAAGCAAGTAGAATTTGTAACAATGGTCAAGTTTGCAATTGTGCTGAAAGAGCCTATATCCATAAAGATGTATATGATGAATTTGTAGATAAATTTGTAAAAGCTATGAGTAAGGTGAGTGTAGGAAATACACTCAAAGGAAATTTTGATATGGGTCCACTTGTCAATCAAGCGGGCGTGGATAATGCATTGGGAATGCTTGAACGTGCAAAAGCTAAAGGTGCCACCTTAGAGTGTGGTGGAAAAATAACTGATACAAGTGGATATTATTTTCCAGCTACTGTACTTACAAATGTTAAGCACGAGGATGAGATTATGCAAAAAGAAATTTTTGCTCCTATTTTACCTATTGCAAAATTTGACACATTAGATGAAGCGATTGATATGGCAAATGATTGTGAATATGGGCTTACAAGTTCTATTTATACCCAAAATTTAGATATAGCAATGAGGGCAAGCAGAGAAATTAAATTCGGAGAAACTTATATCAATCGTGAAAATTTTGAAGCAATGCAGGGTTTTCATGCAGGATTTAGAAAAAGTGGAATAGGAGGGGCTGATGGCAAACATGGTCTTGAAGAGTATTTAGCTACTCATGTAGTTTATTTACAATATAACACAGAAAAACAATAATTTATTTTTTTACCTTAATCTAATTGTATATTTTTGGATTAAGGTTTTTTGAAATTGAAAAATTTTGATTTATAGCTACAACTTTATTTTATTTGACACTAAAACAGAGAAAATACCTTAGTAAATAAAATAAAAGATAATTTTAATAAAAACTAAGCAAATTTTAGATACTATTCAAGGTTTATTACATTATTTTAAAGAAAGGAATTATTGTGCCAACCATAAATCAATTGGTTAGAAAAGAGCGTAAAAAAGTTTTAGAAAAATCTAAATCTCCAGCGCTTAAAAATTGTCCACAAAGAAGGGGAGTTTGCACTAGGGTTTATACAACAACTCCTAAAAAGCCAAACTCAGCGTTAAGAAAAGTTGCCAAAGTAAGACTTACTAGTGGCTTTGAAGTGATTAGCTATATCGGCGGTGAAGGTCACAATCTTCAAGAACATAGTATTGTTTTAGTGCGTGGTGGTAGGGTTAAAGACTTACCAGGTGTGAAATATCACATTGTACGTGGTGCGCTTGATACAGCAGGTGTTGCAAAAAGAACAGTTTCTCGTTCTAAATATGGTGCTAAGCGTCCTAAAGCAGGTGCTGCTAAGTAAAATTAAAGACAGACAAATCCGTTTGATTTGATTTTGTTTGAGTAAAATTAAAAATTTGAAGGAATAATAATGAGAAGAAGAAAAGCTCCGGTAAGAGAAGTTTTACCTGATCCGATTTATGGTAATAAAGTAATCACAAAATTTATTAATTCTTTAATGTATGATGGAAAAAAGAGTGTTGCAACAACTATAATGTATGGTGCTTTAGAAGCTATTGATAAAAAAGGTGGCGAAAAGAAAGGAATCGATATTTTTAATGAAGCTATTGAAAATATCAAACCTCTTTTAGAAGTTAAATCTCGTCGCGTAGGTGGTGCTACTTATCAAGTTCCAGTTGAAGTAAGACCTGCTAGACAGCAAGCTTTAGCTATTCGTTGGATCATTTCTTTTGCAAGAAAAAGAAGTGAAAGAACAATGATAGAAAAACTTGCAGGAGAGCTTTTAGATGCTGCTAACAGCAAAGGCGCTTCCTTTAAGAAAAAAGAAGATACTTATAAAATGGCTGAAGCAAATAAAGCATTTGCTCACTATCGTTGGTAAGAGAGGGATAAGATGTCAAGAACTACTCCTTTAAAAAAAGTTAGAAATATAGGGATTGCAGCACATATCGATGCTGGAAAAACAACAACAAGCGAAAGAATTCTTTTCTTCACTGGGATGAGTCATAAAATCGGCGAAGTGCATGATGGTGCTGCGACTATGGACTGGATGGAGCAAGAGAAAGAAAGAGGTATTACAATTACTTCTGCTGCGACAACTTGTTTTTGGAAAGATCATCAAATCAATCTTATTGACACTCCAGGCCACGTGGATTTTACCATTGAAGTTGAAAGATCAATGCGTGTTTTAGATGGCGCTGTAGCTGTTTTTTGTTCAGTTGGCGGGGTTCAACCTCAATCAGAAACTGTGTGGAGACAAGCAAATAAGTATGGGGTTCCAAGAATTGTTTTTGTTAATAAAATGGACAGAATCGGTGCTAATTTCTACAATGTAGAAGATCAAATTCGCAACCGTTTAAAAGCAAATCCAGTTCCACTTCAAATTCCAATTGGTGCTGAAGATAATTTTAAAGGTGTTATCGACCTTGTAACAATGAAAGCTTTGGTTTGGGAAGATGACACAAAACCAACAGATTATGTTGAAAAAGAAATTCCAGCAGAATTAAAAGAAAAAGCTGAAGAATATCGCACTAAGATGATAGAGGCAGTTTCTGAAACTTCTGATGAATTGATGGAAAAATATCTCGGCGGAGAAGAATTAACTCTTGAAGAAATCAAATCAGGAATTAAAGCTGGATGTTTAAGCCTTGCCATCGTTCCTATGCTTTGCGGAACGGCTTTTAAAAACAAAGGTGTTCAGCCTTTACTTGATGCGGTTGTAGCTTATTTACCAGCTCCTGATGAGGTAGCAAATATCAGAGGTGAATATGAAGATGGTACAGAAGTTTCTGTAAAATCAACTGATGATGGTGAATTTGCGGGACTTGCTTTTAAAATTATGACCGATCCATTTGTGGGACAACTTACTTTCGTGCGTGTTTATCGTGGTAGCTTAGAAAGTGGTTCTTATGCTTATAACTCTACAAAAGATAAAAAAGAAAGAATCGGTCGTTTATTAAAGATGCACTCAAATAAAAGAGAAGAAATTAAAGTTCTTTACGCAGGAGAGATTGGTGCTGTTGTAGGGCTTAAAGACACTTTAACAGGTGATACCTTAGCTAGCGAAAAAGATAAAGTTATTCTAGAGAGAATGGATTTTCCAGATCCTGTTATTTCTGTTGCCGTTGAGCCAAAAACCAAAGCAGATCAAGAAAAAATGTCTATAGCTTTAAATAAACTTGCACAAGAAGATCCAAGCTTTAGAGTTTCTACTGATGAAGAAAGTGGTCAAACTATTATTTCAGGTATGGGTGAACTTCACTTAGAAATTATCGTTGATCGTATGCTTCGTGAATTTAAAGTTGAAGCTGAAGTAGGCCAACCTCAAGTCGCTTATAGAGAGACAATTAGAAAAACAGTTGAACAAGAATACAAATACGCTAAACAATCAGGTGGTCGTGGTCAATATGGACATGTATTTTTACGTCTTGAACCACTTGAGCCAGGAAGTGGATATGAATTTGTTAATGATATCAAAGGTGGGGTGATTCCTAAAGAATATATTCCAGCTGTAGATAAAGGTATTCAAGAAGCTTTACAAAATGGTGTTTTAGCGGGATATCCTGTTGAGGATGTAAAAGTGACTGTTTATGATGGAAGTTACCACGAAGTGGATTCATCTGAAATGGCATTTAAACTTGCTGCTTCTATGGGTTTTAAAGAAGGAGCTAGAAAAGCAGGAGCTGTTATTTTAGAACCTATGATGAAGGTTGAAGTTGAAACTCCAGAAGAATATATGGGTGATGTAATAGGCGATTTAAATAAGCGTCGTGGTCAAGTAAATTCTATGGATGAAAGAGGCGGAAATAAAATCATCACAGCATTTTGTCCTTTAGCTGAAATGTTTGGCTACTCAACAGATCTTAGAAGTCAGACTCAAGGTCGTGCAACTTATTCTATGGAATTTGATCATTATGATGAAGTTCCAAAAAATGTTTCTGAAGAAATTATCAAAAAGAGAAATGGTTAAAAATTAAAGCGGAAGTTTTTCTTCCGCTTTTTTGTCCTCGTAGCTCAGCTGGATAGAGCGCAAAATTCCTAATTTTGAGGCCGTGAGTTCGAATCTCGCCGTGGACACCATTTTAAATAAATCTATTATTTTCTTTCTTTAGCTTTTAATCAAATTTTTAGTAGAAGTTTTAATTAGGTATGATTGGTTGCGAAGGGGAGATTTGAACTCCCGACCTTCGGGTTATGAGCCCGACGAGCTAACCACTGCTCTACTTCGCGATAAGATATTTTTGGATGGGGTAAAGGGATTCGAACCCCTGAAATGACAGGACCAAAACCTGTTGCCTTACCGCTTGGCGATACCCCAATTTAAATAAGTATTTTGTGTAATATTTTTTAAGAGAGGAAATTATATTAAAATTTAATTTATTTGTCAAGCAAATAAAGCT
Organism: Campylobacter sp. 2457A; assembly: GCF_020135895.1. Taxonomy (NCBI): domain Bacteria; kingdom Pseudomonadati; phylum Campylobacterota; class Epsilonproteobacteria; order Campylobacterales; family Campylobacteraceae; genus Campylobacter; species Campylobacter sp. 2457A. Next base: position 12,630 of record NZ_JACHTO010000004.1, read on the forward strand.
ATAATTTTTATAAAATTATAAAAATTGAGGAATAATAAATGAAATTTGTAAGCATTGAGCAAGCTATTGAGGACTTAAAACAAGGCAAAATGCTTGTAATGGTTGATGCAGAAGATAGAGAAAATGAAGGAGATTTGATTTTTCCTGCCCAATTTAGCACAAAAGAAAAGGTTAATTTTATGATCAAAGAGGCTAGGGGTGTTGTTTGTGTAGCACTTGGAGAGAAAATCGCTAAAAAATTTAACCTTCCTTTAATGGTGCCACAAAATACCTCCAATCACGAAACTGCTTTTACAATTACAGTAGATGCTAAAGAGGCTAAAACGGGTGTAAGTGCTTATGAACGTGATATGACTATAAAAATTTTTGCAGATGATGAGGCAAAAGCAGAAGATTTTGTTCGACCTGGTCATATTAATCCTTTAATCGCTAAAAGTGGAGGAGTGTTAGAAAGGACAGGGCATACAGAAGGGACTGTGGATCTTTGTCGTTTAGCGGGATTAAAAGAAGCTTGTGTGATTTGTGAAATTGTTAAAGATGATGGAGATATGGCTCGCAGAGAAGATTTAGAAAAATTTTGCGAAAAACATAATCTTAATATGATTGCGGTTTCTGATATTATAGAATACAGATTAAAACATGAAAGCCTTATTACCTTAAAAGAAAAAAGTGATAGCTTTTTAGCGGGTTTTAAAGCTGAAAAATTTGTTTTTACTGATCATAATCATATGCAACATATTGTATTTTCTTTTGGAGAAATTCAAAAATGCACCAATGTGAAATTTCATATCAGCGGAAGCGATTTTGAGCTTTTAACGTCGGATAAATTTTCAAAACTTTTAGAACAGATTAAATTTTTACATGAAAATAGTGGAGTGATTGTTTTCATGCAAGGAGAAAAATCAAGTGCAACTCAATTTAAAAATTATGGTATAGGGGCGCAAATTTTAAGATATTTTAAAATAGAAGAGATTAAGCTTTTATCTCAAAGTTGCGATAAGGACTATATAGGCTTAGAGGGTTTTGGGTTAAATCTTAAAGTCTGTAATTTTAATTAGAAAGGATAAAAATGACACTCAAAGAGCAAATTTTAAATGATATTAAAGAAGCGATGAAGCAAAAAAATGATTTCAAACGTGATGTTTTAAGGACTTTAAATGCGGCTTTAAAGCAATTTGAGATCGATCAAAGAATCACTCTTGATGATGAAAAAATATTTAAGATCATAATTGGCGAGATAAAAAAGAGAAAAGATGCGGTAGAACTTTATACTAAAGGCGGAAGAGAAGATTTGGCTCAAAAAGAAAATGATGAAATTGCCATTCTTGAAATTTATCTACCAAAACAATTAAGCGATGAAGAATTAAAATCAGCATTAAAAAAAATAATAGAAAAATTAGGGGTAAGTTCTTTAAAGGAGCAAGGGCTTGTTATGAAAGAAGCTAAGGAAGAATTTGGGGCAAGGGTTGATGGAAAAAGATTAAATGAAGTATTAAGAGAAATTTTAAATTAATTTTTTTTAAGATTGTGTAAAAAGTTAGTATTTAGAAAGATTATCGTGCTATGATTGTAACAAATATTTTTTTAGATGATTGTATTTTTTAGAGGAATAAAATGAAATTAAAAGAAATAGCGGAATTTTTAAGTTTGGAATATTATGATGAAGATATTGAAATCACTGCTTTAAATTCTCTATTAAGGGCAAATTTTACAGAGCTAACGTATTGCGATGGAGAAAAAAATGCTAAAGATATTCCTAATACCGGAGCTGCTGCGATATTGGTAACTAAAGAATATGAAAATTTGGTTCCAAAAGATACGAAAGTATTGATCACTCAAAATCCACATTTAAGTTTCGCTTTTTTAAGTAAGCTTTTTGCAAAACCTTTGTTTGAGCAAGTTAAAGAAAAAAAGCAAAATATTGCCAAGAGTGCTAAAATTATGCCTAATGTTTATATAGGTAATAATGTTGATATTGGAGAAAATGTAGTCATTATGGCTGGTGCTTATATCGGGGATAATGTCAGCATAGGAGATGAGAGTATCATCCATCCTAATGTAGTGATTTATAATGATACTAAAATTGGAAAAAAATGTCATCTTTTAGCAAATTGCGTTATAGGAAGTGATGGCTTTGGTTATGCGCACAATAAAAATGGAGAGCATTATAAAATTTATCATAATGGTAATGTTGTTTTGGAAGATTTTGTAGAAATTGGAGCTTGTACGACAATTGATAGAGCTGTATTTGATAGTACAATTATTAAAGCAGGAACTAAAGTAGATAATCTTGTTCAAATAGGGCATAATTGTGATATTGGACAAAATTGTATCATTGTGGCACAAACAGGTATTTCAGGTTCAAGTCAATTAGGAAGAAATGTGGTTATGGGTGGTCAAAGTGCTACAAGTGGGCATTTAAAAATAGGAGATTTTAGTACAATAGCCGCACGAGGTGGAGTAAGCAAAAACCTTGAAGGAGGTAGAGTTTATGGAGGTTTTCCTATCATGCTTCAAAAAGATTGGCTTAAGCTTCAAGCCAAAATTGCTATAAAATTTAAAGAATGATTATAAAATAAGCATAGCATCGCCATAAGAGTAAAATCGGTATTTTTCTTTTATGGCTAACTCATAAAGTTTTAAGCATTGTTCTCTGCCTATAAAAGATGAAACAAGCATAATAAGAGTTGATTTAGGCAAGTGAAAATTAGTTAAAAGATAATTTTGTCTTATAGGTGGATTATTTGGGTGTAAAAATAAATCACAAAATCCATTTTCTTTATGCGTTCTTGCGTAATATTCTATACTTCTTGTTACCGTGGTTCCAATACCTAAAATAGGTTTTTTTGAGTCAATAATTTTGCAAGCTTGTTTTGGGATACTAAAAAATTCGCTATGCATTTTATGTTCTTGTATGTTTTCGCATTCTACATTTTTAAAAGTGCCTGCGCCTACATGCAAAGTCAGATGATAAATTTCATGCTTTTTATTTAGATCATTAATCATATCTTCGCTAAAATGCAAACTTGCCGTAGGAGCAGCCACCGCACCTAAATTTTTAGCAAATATGCTTTGATAATCCTTAATATCATCGACATTATCTGCTCTTTTGATATAAGGAGGTAAGGGAATATGTCCTATTTTATCAAGAAGTTCATAAAGTTCATTTGTGTTTAAGATTTTATCATTTTGATAAAAACAAACTTTACGCATTCCATCTTCTAGAATTTCAATAACTTCTGCTGTTAAGTTTTTTTCAAAATGCAAAATTTCATTGATTTTTACACGTCCTTTAATTTGAACTATAAAGCTTGGTTTTTTTGAATTTAAAAAAGGTTGATGTAAAAAAAGTTCTATTTTGCCACCGCTTAATTTTTTTCCATAAATTCTTGCTTTAATAACCTTTGTATCGTTAAAAAATATCGTACAATCGGGTAAAATATCTTTTAAATTAGCAAAAGTGGTATGGAAAATTTTTTGATTTTTTCTTTCATAAACCAAAAGTTTAGCATTTTCTTTAGGGATTATTGGATAATTTGCTATAAGTTCTTGTGGTAAATGATAATCATAAGATGAGAGAAATAAATCTTGCTCGATCACTCTGCATCTTCTTTAGAGGCTGGATTGACTTTTTGAACAATTAAAATAGAGAGTCCATAAAGTCCGCAAAGAGGCCCTGCCATTAAAAATTGAGATAAGAAATCAGGTGGCGTCATGAAAGCGGAAAAAATAAAAATAACTAAAACAGCGATGCGAAAATGACGCTTCAAAAAAGAATCATCAATTAAACCTATTTTTGCAAAGAAAAATGCAATAACAGGCATTTCAAAAGCCAAACCAAAAGCTATAATAACCTTAATGAAAAAATCGACATAAGTTCCTAAAGTAATGACAGGATTAAAACCTTCATTAACACTAAAATTGATTAAAAATTTAAAAGCCAAAGGCACAACAATAAAATAACAAAAACAAGCTCCTAAGGCAAACATAACGCTTGCAAAACTTACAAAAGGGATTACAAGACGTTTTTCATTGTCGTAAAGTCCTGGAGAGACAAATTTCCAAAATTGCCAAAAAATAATAGGGATGCCAAAAACAAAGGCAGCAAAAAAACTTACTTTAATGGTGGTAAAGAGTCCTTCTTGCATTTCAATAACATTGATGTGTTTTGAAAATTCAGGTAAAACTTCTACAAGAGGAGCTTTTAAAATTTCTAAAATATAATTACGAAAGCCAAAGCATATTAAGAATAATACAATAACAGCAACAACACTGATAAAAAGACGCTTTCTAAGTTCGATTAAATGGGGTCTTAATTCTTCAAACATCTTGTTTTTCCACTTTTTCATCTAATGAGGTAAGTTTAGGTTTTTCATTTGGAGTTAAATTTTGTCCGCTAAGGTTTTGAGATGTATTGTTTTCTCTGCTATCAAAAGTTAAATCCACTTTAGTTTTTTCTAAAATATCTTTTTTAAGATCATCAAATTCTTCAAAGCTGAGTTTTTTTCTTATATTTTGATTGGTTGAAGAAAATTCATCTTTGTATTTTTTAGCTTCTTCTTTAAGTTCATTGATACGAATTTCTTTTTCTATGCTTGATTTTGCATCATCTATATTTTTCTTTAAAGCCTTTAAAATTTTAGCTACTTGTACAATAGCTTCTGGAAGTTTATCAGGCCCTAAAACTAAAATCGCTACCACTAAAATAATTATAATTTCACCAAAACTCATTTATAACTTCTTTGATTTTAAGGAATAAAGAATAATTTTACATTAATTTTAATTACTTTAAAATTAATTGTGTTAAAATATTTTAGAAATTAATAAAGGACTATTTGTTGTGATTATTTTAAGACCTTTTGAGCTTAAAGATTTATATTATCTGCATGATTTATTAAGCAATGAAAAAGTTAATAAATATCTACCTTGGTTTGTTTTTCAGACTGTAGAACAAACTCGTAATCATTTAGAGCAATTTTATCTTAAAGCAAGTGATCAAAAATCAAAATATCGTTTTGCAATATGTTCTCAAGAAAATGACGAAATGTTAGGCTATATTCATTTAAATCTTGAAAACAAAGCAAATGATTTAGGTTATGCTTTGAGAGAAAAATTTCATAATCAAGGTATTATAACCTCTGCGTGTAAAATGTTTTTAGAATATCTAAAAAAAGAGGGTGAAATTGACTACATAACGGCAACACATGATGTAAATAATATTGCTAGTGGTAGAGTAATGCAAAAAATAGGTATGACTTACCAATATAGCTATTATGAGTTTTGGACTCCTAAAAACATAGAAGTGGTTTTTAGAATGTATCAATTTAATTTTAAAGAAGGACAAAAAATTTACGAGGTTTATAAAGAGAAACATAAACATTTCTATGAAAATTTAAAAGTATAAAGCAAGTTCGTCGCTGATTAAAAAATTAAGATTGTAATAAATCCCTTTTTTTAATTCAAGTTTTTTTTCTTTTACGAGCAAATTAGCTTTTTCTTTTTGTTTTAAATTTAATTTTTTTTCTTGGATGCCTACTATGCTTCTAAGTCCTAAAAATAGATGTTCTAAATTTAAATCTTGAGGACTTAGTTTTTCTATATTTCTAAAAGTAGGATCTTTTATATAGGATTTTAAATTTTTAGCCGTATAAAAACGTTGATTTTTATAAAATCCTACTGCACTTAAGCCACATCCTATATAATCTTTACCTTTCCAATATCCAAGATTGTGTTTGCATATTGAGTTTTTATTTTTGGAGAAATTACTGATTTCATATTGAAAAAAGCCAAGTTTTGTTATTTCTTGGATAAAAAATTTCATTAGATTAGGAGCATTTTTTTTAAAATTTTCTTTTTTAGCAAAAGCAGTTTTTGATTCTATAGTTAGATTATAAGCGCTTAAATGAGTGATTAAGGGTTTGATTTTTTCTAAATTTAAAAGTTCAAATTCAAGCATTTTTTTATTATCCATTTTAGTATCATAGATCAAATCTAAATTGATATTAGCAAATCCTACTTTATGTGAGTTCTCTAAAGCTTTAAAAATCATTTCTTGATTGTGAATTCTTCCAAGAAATTTTAATTTTTCAGAATGAAAACTTTGTGCTCCAAAAGAAATGCGATTAATCCCTATATTTTTCATAGCTTTAAGCCAATTTAAAGTCGCTGAATTTGGATTAGCCTCGCATGAAATTTCAGCATTTTTAGCTAAATAAGGATGTAAAATTTCAAAGATATATTCATAATTGTTTGCATCAATACAACTTGGCGTTCCACCACCTATAAAAAGCGTTTTTATTTGATTGTGATGGATGTTAAATTTTTTAAGATGAAAATCAATGTCATTGCTTAGAGCTTTAAAATAAGATTTTTCATAATTTTCTTTTTTTAAACTCGTAAAAGCACAGTAATGACATTTGCTTTCGCAAAAAGGAATATGAATATAAAAATGCATAAATAACCCAAATAATTTTAATTAAAATTAGCTAATTTTAATCAAATTTTGATTTGATTTAAGTTAAAATAATTCCTTAAGATGGTTAAGGAAGAAAAGTGGAAAAAGAAAAAAAATATAGACCAAATGTCGCGGCTATTGTTTTATCAAGTTCCTATCCTTTGGAATGTAAAATTTTTATAGCCAAAAGAAGCGATATGGATAATGTTTGGCAATTTCCACAGGGTGGTATTGATGAGGGCGAAGAAACAAAAAATGCTTTATTAAGAGAGCTTAAAGAGGAAATTGGCACTGATGAGGTTGAAATCATCGCTGAATACCCAGAATGGCTAAGCTATGATTTTCCCGAAAGAGTTGCCCAAAAAATGTATCCTTATGATGGACAAATTCAAAAATATTTTTTGGTGCGTCTAAAGGATAATTCTAAGATCAATATACAAACAAAACATCCCGAATTTAGTGCTTATCAATTTGTTGAGGTGAAACAAGTTTTTGAGATAATTCATCATTTTAAAAAAAATATTTATGTCAAGGTGATAAAGTATTTTGAAGAGAAAGGTTATATCTGATGCTTATAGTTCAAAAATATGGTGGAACGAGTGTTGGTAGCTTAGAACGTATTGAAGCGGTTGCAAATCGTGTTATAGAGAGTGCAAAACAAGGACATCAATTAGTCGTTGTGGTTTCTGCTATGAGTGGAGTTACTAATACTCTCATAGAGCAAGCACAATATTTTAGTCCAAATCCTAATGGTAAAGATATGGATATGCTTTTAAGTAGCGGAGAGCGTGTTACGAGTGCTTTACTTTCTATCGCTTTAAATGAAAAAGGATTTAATGCTATTTCTTTTTCAGGAAGAAAAGCAGGTATTATCACAGATAGTGTTTTTACGAAAGCTAGGATTTCTTATATTGATTCTAGAGCTATAAAAGAAGCCTTAAATGAAGGAAAAATTGTCGTTATTGCTGGATTTCAAGGTGTAGATGAAGAAGGCAATGTGACGACTTTAGGACGTGGTGGAAGTGATTTGAGTGCTGTTGCTGTGGCGGGAGCTTTAAATGCGGATTTGTGTGAAATTTATACCGATGTTGATGGAGTATATACAACCGATCCACGTATAGAACCCAAGGCTAAAAAGCTTGATAAAATTTCTTATGAAGAAATGCTTGAGCTTGCAAGTTTAGGGGCTAAAGTGTTGCAAAATCGTTCAGTTGAGCTTGCTAAAAAATTAAATGTAAATTTAGTCACAAGAAGTAGTTTTAATAATAATCAAGGAACAAATATAACAAAAGAGGATGGAATGGAAAAAGCTTTAGTTAGTGGTATTGCTTTGGATAAAAATCAAGCAAGAGTAACTTTAAGAAATGTAGAAGATAAGCCAGGAATTGCGGCTGAAATTTTTTCCGTTTTAGCGGATGAAAATATCAATGTGGATATGATTATTCAAAATGTAGGAGTAGATGGAGCGACTAATTTAGGTTTTACTGTGCCTCAAAATGAATTAGAATTAGTCAAAAATGCTATGAAGAAAATTTTACATGCAGATACTATAGTAGAAAGTGATAGTGCTGTGGTAAAAGTGTCTATAGTGGGTGTTGGGATGAAGTCTCATTCTGGTGTGGCAAGTCGAGCTTTTAAAGCTTTGGCAGATGAAAATATCAATATAGGTATGATTTCTACCAGTGAAATAAAAATTTCTATGATAGTGCATGAAAAATACGGAGAACTTGCTGTAAGGGCACTTCATGAATGTTATGAGCTTGATAAATGAGTGATTTTTTAAGTTTCACGCTTGAAAATATACGCAATGGCGGAACTTTTATGGCGTGGATGGAGTCTCGTCGTTTAGAATGGGCGCCTTTGATGCAAGTTAAGCTTAAATATTTGCTTGAAGGGCGTACTTTTGTATTGATGTGTGATGAGCAAAGATCTTGGTATGAGGAATATTTTTTAAAAAATATCAATGCAAAAGCAAATCGTCCTATGCTGCCTTTTGTTTCTTTAAATTCTTTATGCAAAAAAAAGATACAAAAAGTAGAAGAAATTGCCTTGCTTAATGATTTACTTGATATCACTTTTCCTAATGGTTATGTGTATTTTTATATAGGTTCTACTATGGATGAAAAAGCTTTAATCGCTAAATCTAAAAATGATAGTTTATTATGGCTTTTTGATGAACAATTACAAAATAGCTTTTTTCTTAACTCTAAAGATAAAGATCTTGATGTTAAGCTTATCAGTCTTTATAAACTTTTGGATTTAAGTTTAGATGCGATTTTGTTTTCTAAAGTTAGTTTGGGATAATTTTTTGTGTTTGCGAGTAAGATTTTAATCAGTGAAGATTTTGAGCGTATCAAAGAAGAAATGATTGAAAAATATGGATATAATTGTTTAAGATTTATTCCTAAAACTCCTGCAAATGATTTTTTACTTGATGATGCAAGATTGGTTGAAAAAGAAAGTTATATAGCAGAAGTTGATGAAAAAATTATTGTTCTAATGGCACATAATTTTAGAATAGAAGCACAAAATTTTTTATTAAAGCTCCTTGAGGAGCCTCCTAAAAATATTAAATTTCTTATAGTTGTCCCTTCTAAAAATTTACTTTTGCCCACGATAAAATCGCGTCTTATATGTGAAAAGCGTGATGTAAAAAAAACAAAGAATCATTTAAATTTAGATTTGGATAAAATGGATTTGAAAATAATGTTTGAATTTTTACAAGAAAATGAAAATTTAGACAAAAATGAACTTATGGAAAAAATCACTCTTTTAGCAGAACAAATGGTCAAAATAAAAGATTTTAATGCACAAGAACTTGAATTTTTTTATGAAGCTTATGAGTTAGCAAAGCTTAATGCTAAAAGTTCTTTGATTTTAACCACTCTTTTGCTTAATTTTTATACAAAGAAATAAAATGAAATTTTATAAAATCAATCCTGATACAGATTTTAAGATAATTTGTTCTTTTATTAACCCTCATCAATTTGGGCAAAAAATCATGAGTCAAAAGACACAAATTCATTTTGTTTTGATTAAAAATTTAAACACGGCAGCTGCAAATATTTTAAAACAAGATGCTTTAAGAGTAGGAGCTGAATTAATAACCCACAAAGAGGTTATTACAGCCAATATAACTCATTCTAATGCCCTTTTAATGGCTACAAAAGAACAAATTCAAAAATTAATATCAAAAGAAAAACTGCAAGATTTCGGACTTAAAAAATTAGCTCTTTTTTTGGAAAAAGACTTTTTAAAGCCTAAAAAAGTAGAACTCATGGCGGTTATGAATATCAATGAAGATAGCTTTCATGCTAATAGTCGCGTCAGTGAAGATGAATTTGAAAAAAAACTCAATGAAATTTTAGCTTTAAGTCCTGATTATATAGATATTGGTGCGGTGAGTTCAAGACCTGGGAGTTATTATTGTGGCAAAGAGGAAGAATTTAAAAGGCTTAAAAATATTCTTGATTTAATTCATGCAAAAAAATATTATGAAAAAAGTATTTTTAGCTTGGATAGCTTTGATGAGTATTGTTTAAAATATGCTTTAGATAGAGGTTTTAAATTGATCAATGATATCACGGGCTTAAAAAATGAAAATTTAGCCAAACTTGCAAGTGAATATAAGGCAAAATATTGTTTGATGCATATACAAAAAGATCCAAGTATTATGCAGGATAATCCTTATTATGAAGATGTGCTTGATGAAATCAGTTTGTTTTTTGAGGAAAAACTTGAGATTTTAGATAAATATGGAGTAAAAGAAAGTATTTTGGATGTAGGTATTGGTTTTGGAAAAAGTGCGGAGCATAATATGATTTTAATCAAGCATTTGGAGCATTTTTTGCAATTTAAAAAACCTTTGCTTATAGGGGCAAGTCGAAAAAGTATGATAAATGCTTATTTTCCAAGTGAGATTAAGGATCGTTTAGCAGGGACTTTGTATTTACATTTAAAAGCTTTTGAAAATGGAGCAAGTATTATAAGGGTACATGATCTGTATGAACACCAACAGCTTTTTGCCTTAGCAAATGCTATGAAAAATATAGGAGTTTAAGATGACTAAAGAAGAATATTTAAGCAAGGTAGCTTTAGCTAATGAGTGGATGAGGGCATATTATGAAAAAGATGAGCCTTTAGCAAGTGATGAGGAATATGATGCTTTGATTAGAGAATTAAGAGCCTTTGAAAGTCAAAATGAAAATGACATTTCACCTAATTCACCAACGCAAAAAATAGCTCCTACTATACAGAGTGAGTTTAAAAAAATCACTCACCTAAGTCGCATGTGGTCTATGGAAGATGTTTTTGATGAGGAGGAATTAAGAGCTTGGGCAAAACGTGCAAAGTGTGAAAATAATTTTTTTATAGAGCCAAAATTTGATGGAGCGAGTTTAAATTTGCTTTATGAAAATGGTAAATTAATCAGTGGCGCTACAAGAGGTGATGGCGAGGTAGGTGAGGATATTACATTAAATGTTTTCGAGATTGATAATATTCCAAAAACCATTTCTTATAAAGAAAAAATCGAGATCCGTGGTGAAGTTGTGATTTTAAAAGATGATTTTGAAAAAATCAATGAAAAAAGAGCACAGTTAAATCAAAGTTTATTTGCTAATCCAAGAAATGCAGCCAGCGGAAGCCTGAGACAACTTGACACAAGAATTACCAAAGAAAGGAATTTAAAATTTTATCCTTGGGGGGTTGGAGAAAATTCTTTAAATTTTAAAAAACATAGTGAGGTAATGAATTTTATCAGAGAGCTCGGTTTTTTAAAAGATGATTTTGTAAAACTTTGTAAAGACTTAGATGAGGTTTTATTATCCTATAAGGAGCTTTTATCTTTAAGAGATCAAAAGCCTATGATGATGGATGGTATGGTAGTTAGAGTTGATGATCTAACGCTTTGTAAGGAGCTTGGTCATACGGTTAAATTTCCAAAATTCATGGCGGCTTTTAAATTTCCAGCGCTTGAGAAAACGACACGTTTAATTGGGGTGAATTTACAAGTGGGAAGAAGTGGAGTGATCACTCCTGTTGCTGTTTTAGAACCTGTAAATTTAGATGGGGTTGTGGTAAAATCTGCTACTTTGCATAATTTTGATGAAATTGAAAGATTGGATGTAAAAATCAATGATTTTGTTAGCGTTATAAGAAGTGGAGATGTGATACCCAAAATCACTAAAGTGTTTAAGGAAAGACGCGATGGCTTAGAATTTGATATCTTGCGTCCTAAGTTTTGTCCTACTTGTCAAGGTGAGCTTTTAGATGAAGGAACGCTTATAAAATGTCAAAATATAGATTGCACTGATAGGCTTTTAAATTCAATCATACATTTTGTTTCTAAAAAGTGTTTAAATATAGATGGACTTGGTGAAAATATAGTTGAGCTTTTATATAAAAATAAAAAAATTAATACAATTGAGAGTATTTTTTCTTTAAAATATGAAGATTTTGAAGGTTTAGAAGGCTTTAAGGAAAAGAAAATCAATAATATTTTAAATGCTATAGAAAATGCAAGAGAATGCGAATTATTTCGTTTCATCACAGCTTTAGGAATTGAGCATATCGGAGAGGTAGCAGCTAAAAAACTAAGTTCAAGTTTTGGCCTAGATTGGTATAAGCAAAATTTTGAATCTTATGCGAATTTAGAGGGTTTTGGTGAGCAAATGGCGACTAGTTTATGTGAATTTACTCGTGTGAATGAAAGCCGAATTTGTGAGTTTTATCATATTTTAAAATTAAAAGTGGAGCGTTTAGAGATTAAAAGTGATAGTTCTATTTTAGGAAAAACTTTTGTAATTACTGGAACACTTTCTAAGCCAAGAGATCATTTTAAGACCTTAATAGAAAAATTAGGTGGAAAGGTCAGTGGCTCGGTTTCTAAAAAAACAGATTTTGTGCTCTTTGGAGAAGAAGCAGGTTCTAAACTAAACAAAGCAAAGGAACTTGGTGTTAAATGTATCAATGAAAGTGATTTTCAAGAGTTGATAAAATGATCGCTTTATTGGCTTTATTTGCTTTTATTTTAACATGGCAGTTTTTTAGCTATGCTTTTATTTTTTTAATTTTTATTTTTTATGCTTTTTTAAAGGAATTTTTTGGTTTTTTAAATTTTAGAAAAAGTATCATAAAAGAGGCAGTATTGGTTAAAAATAGTTTAGCCTATAAAATCACTTCTAGAAATTTATACATTTATATTGTGAGTTTTTTTGTAGCTTTATTCGCTATTTTTTCTTTATCTTTAAATTTATTAGCCTCTCAAAGGCAAGATTATATTTTTTTATTTATAATTTTACCTTTATTGTTGGTTTTTTTCAAAAAAAAACTTTATTTTCAACTAGTCAATAATGCTTATACTGATTTTATTATCATCCTTATATCGAGTTTTTTTACGGCACTTTTTTATAGCATTTTTGATCTTTTTTTTAATGTTAAAACTATATTTAATTTATATGATTTTCATCAAAATATAGTTTATTATAAAAATTCAAGTTTTTTATTTTTTGACTTAATTTCTCAATTTTTAGCAATTATAAATGCTTTGAAAGAATACTTTTTATCCTATTTTGGAATTTTTTGGTTTAGAATTTTTAACTTTGTTTTTGATTTTTTTAATTTTTTTGTATTTTCTTTTTTTGTTGCTTATCTTTATAATTTTGCTTTTAAAAGAAACAAAATTTATATTTTTGCCAGTTCTTTTATAATTTTAATTGCTTTATTTCTTTCCAAAGAAAGTAAAAACCAAAACATAAAACTTTACCATAAAGAAATTTTAACGATGATGGATAATTTTTCTTTACTAAAGGAACAAAATTTAAGCACTTTAAAAGAAGATAAAATCAAATGGGATAAAAATTTAAAACAAGTCAGGGAAATTTTAAATAAAAATGCTTTTGAAATTGGTATATGGTGGTTTTCCAAAGAAAAAGAAGATTTACAGAAATCTCTCAATGAAAGCTTAAAATGAGATACGATCTTTTTGTAGCAAAGCGATTAAATATCAGTAGAAATAAAGCTTTAGAGCTTATAGAAAATGAAGAAATTTTGCTCAATTTTAAAAAATTTAAACCCTCTTTTGATGTTAAAAATTTACTTAATCAAGAATTAACTCAAGAAGAAATTTTATTTTCTAAAGAATTGAATTTAGAACTTTTAAATAAAACTTATGTTTCAAGGGCTGCTTTTAAATTAAAGAGTTTTTTAGAGGATAAAGATATAAATATATCAAATAAAATTTGTTTAGACGTAGGTTCTAGTACGGGTGGATTTGTGCAAATTTTATTAGAAAAACAAGCTTTAAAAATCGTTGCTTTGGATGTGGGAGATAATCAACTTCATCCAAGTTTGCGAGATAATGCTAAAATAAAAATCGTTGAAAATATGGATCTAAGAGTATTTAAAAGTGAAGAAAAATTTGAAATTATCACTTGTGATGTGAGTTTTATTTCTTTACATCACTTGATATTTTATATTGATCAGTTAGCCTTAAAGGATATAATCTTACTTTTTAAGCCTCAGTTTGAGGTTGGAAAAAATGCAAAAAGAAATAAAAAAGGTGTTGTTAAAGATGAAAAAGAAATTCAAAAAGCAAGAAAAGAATTTGAAAAAGCTTGTATTCGTTTGGGGTGGATTTTAAAAATTTGCGAAGAGTCTAAGATAAAAGGAAAAGAGGGCAATGTTGAATATTTTTACCACTATAGCAAAAAATAAAATCAAATCTTTAGCCATTGGTTCTTTTGATGGTTTGCACTTAGGACATCAAAAGCTTATTAATTTATTAGACGACTTTGGTGCGATTTTAATCGTGGATAAATTTCAAGGTAGAAAACTTTGCACTCATAAAGAAAAGCAAATTCTATCAAATAAACAAATCATAGAACTTGATTTTGAAAGTATTAAAAATTTAGACGGAAAAGAATTTTTAGATTTTTTAAAAAAAGAATTTGTTTCTTTAGAATGCATTATTGTCGGTTATGATTTTTGTTTCGGTAAAAATAAAGCTTATAAAGCCAAAGATATAGAAAATCTAAGCGGGATAAAAACAATCATAGTGGATGAGTTTTGTATCAATGGAATGAGTGTGCATACAAGCTTGATTAAGGAATTTTTAGCCAAAGGTGAAATTGAAAAAGCAAATCTTCTTTTAGGAAGAAATTATTCTATAAAAGGCAAACATGTTAAAGGACAGGGGCTTGGATCAAAAGAGCTTTATGCAACTTTAAATTTACAATGCGATGATTATGTTTTACCCAAAGAAGGTGTTTATGCCACTTTAACCCAAATAAAAGATGCAATTTATAAAAGTGTGAGTTTTTTAGGATTGCGTTCTAGTGATGGAAAATTTGCCATAGAAAGCCATATTTTAGAAAAATTTGATCAAGATATAAATTGCAAAGATATGATAGAAATTCAATTTATATCTTTTTTAAGAGAAAATCACAAATTTGAAGATTTGACACAATTAAAAAAGCAAATTTCTCAAGATATACAATTAGCTCAAGATCGTTTAAAGGATTTGAAATGAAAGATGAAATTTTTAAAGAAAGTCCAAAAAAACAGTTTGAATTTGATAAAAATGTAGCCAGTGTTTTTGATGATATGATTAATCGTTCTGTGCCTTTTTATAAAGAAAATTTAGAACTTTGTGCTAAGTTGATCGCTAAGATTGCAAATGATGGTGCTAAAGTTTGCGATTTGGGTTGTTCTAGTGCTAATTTTTTGATTTTTTTGGCTAGTTTAAGAAAGGATTTTAGCTTTTTTGGAGTGGATAATTCTTTACCTATGCTTGAAATAGCAAAATCAAAAGCCAGTGCATACGGCTTAAATATAGAATTTATTGAAGGTAATTTATGCGAATTTGATTTTTTTAGTAGCGATGTTTTTATTGCAAATTATACTTTACAATTTATAAGACCTCCAAAGAGGCAAGAGCTTGTAAATCAAATTCATAAAAACCTAAATGAAAATGGTATTTTTATTATGAGTGAAAAAATACTTTTTGAGGATGCATTTTTATCTAAAAATGTGATTGAAATTTATGCTGATTATAAGCAAAGTCAAGGATATTCTAAATTTGAGATAGCTGCTAAAAGAGAGGCTTTAGAGAATGTTTTAATCCCTTATAGCGAAAAAGAAAATATTTCTATGCTTAAAAATGCCGGATTTAAAAAAATAGAAAGTATTTTTAAATGGGCAAATTTTGAAAGCTTTATAGCTTTTAAATAAAATTTAATTTTTCAAGCTTTCATTATCCTCCCAATCTTCTTTAGGAATAGCCACACTAAAAGCATTGACACAATCTTGACTGATGATGGATTTAAGCCTGCATTCATCACTTCTTTCTTTGGCTTCTTGCGGATGAGTTTTATAGTATTCCACACTTTTTGTTTGCTCACAAGCGATAAATATCATACCTATAGTTAATAAAAACAGCATTTGAGTAAAAAATTTCATTAAATTATCCTTTTTAATTATTATAACAATAAAATTTTAACTATATTTAATGATTAATTTCTTTTTCATTATAGGAAAATACAGGTAAAGCCCATCGATATTTAATGGCTAAAAGTCTTAGAATAACTCCTATAAATAAAGTAACTAAAGTGCAAAGAAGAGTGTGAATTTGTAGCCACATTGTCAAAAGATAGTAAAGCGCACCCGTTATAATAGCAATGCCAGCATAAATTTCTTTTTGGAACACAAGTGGAATTCTCATACAAAAAATATCTCTTAAAATTCCACCAAAGACACCTGTAATTGCAGCCGCTACGATAGCAATAATAAAGCCATAATTTAATTTCATAGCAATTTGTGCTCCAAGAATGCTAAAAACAACAAGTCCTATGGCATCGAGTGTTAAAAATAAAGCTTCCAATCTTGTTACTATACTAGGAATTCTAGTTGCAGCAAGAGCAAAAAAACAAACTAAGAGTATATATTCTGGATGTTTTACCCAAGTGAGTGGATAATGCCCTAAAAGAACATCGCGTATGCTTCCGCCACCTATAGCAGTAACCAAGGCTATAAACATAACCCCAAAAAGATCCATTTTGTGTTTTCCTGCTGCTAGGGCTCCTGTCATTCCTTCTGCTGAAATTCCTACAATATAAAGCACAGTTATGGTTAATTCACTCAGATCCATCTTTATCCTTTAAAATTGATCACAAGAGACTTTATAATGATTGATTTTTTCATCATCCACTTCATGATTTGGCACTTGGTAGCATTCTTTGAATTTTGGAGTTTGGATGATTTTAACATAAAAACTAGGTATTGCAATATTGTTTTTTATGCGTTTTGGATTTTTATCATAAAGAATAAGATTTAAAACCTCCACGCTTTGAAATTTTAAAGCCAACTTTCTTTCTCTTTGCTCAATTTCGTTCCAAACCTTAGCATTGATTTGCTCATTTTGCGGAGTCATATTACTCATTAAAAAAACGGAATTTTGAGCAGCTTTACTAAAACGAAATGAAGCATTTGAAGCTGTATGCCCACGAGTATATCCACTGTGTTTATAATCACTCCAAGTGGTGCGATATTTTTTAGGAATATTGGTATCATCTTCAAAACGTGGTCGTTTTTTAATTTGTTTCATTTTTAAATTAGAGGCTTCAACTTTGTAAGCAACTGCCTTTGTGCCCTTTAAAGAGTAATCATAGCAATTGATATAAAAAAATTTATTTAAAACTTGAGAACAATTAAAAGAATTAAAATAGGAAGAAAAATCTTTGTTTGGCATGTAAGATTCAAGGGCAAATGCGTTAAGAAAGCATAAAAATATTAAAATGAGTTTTTTCATTAAATTTCCTTATCTTTACTTGTGCAAAGGTGATTTAAAAAGCATTCTTTGCATAGAGGTTTTTTTGCTTTACAGGTGTATCTTCCAAAAAGCACCATGGCTTGATGAAGATAATTAAGATTGTCTTTAAAAATACGCGTTAAATCTTCTTCTGTAGCCTCTGGAGTTTTTGCCTTGCTAAGATTTAGGCGATGAGAAACTCTAAAAACGTGAGTATCTACAGCCATAAAATTAGCTCCGCACCATTCGATTAAAACAACGTGGGCAGTTTTTTGTCCCACTCCTGCTAAAGATTTTAAATCTTTTTCGTTTAAAGGAATTTTTCCGTCAAAATTTTCACAAACAGCCTTTGCCATTTTAATAAGATTTTGCGCTTTATTATTAAAAAAAGAACAGCTTTGAATATAACTTTTTAAACTTGCTAGATTGGCATTTGCTAAGCTTTTAATGTCCGGATAAGCTTTAAAAAGATCCGGAGTGATTAAATTCACTCTTTTATCGGTACATTGAGCAGAAAGCATCACACAAACTATAAGTTCATAAAGGTTTTTAAATTTCAATTCTGTTACAGGTTTGTCAAAATTTTTTAAAAAAAGTTCTTTGATTTGTAAATTTCTTTTCATTTTTTTATTTTAGTTAATTTGCTTTAAACCAAGTTGAGATATAATAGATTTATCTTATATTTTATATTAAAAAGGAAACTCGATGAAAAAAATTTCTCTAGTCGCGGCAACTTTGATTTTTGGTGTAGCTTTAAGTGCAAATGCAGCTACAGTAGCTACTGTAAATGGTAAAAATATTAGCGATACTGAGGTAAATGATTTTTTTGCTCCTATGCTTAGAGGTCAAGATTTTAAAACTTTACCTGATAATCAAAAAAAGATTCTTTTGCAACAATATATCATTCAAGATTTAGTTTTGCAAGATGCTAAAAAACAAAATTTAGAAAAAGATCCACTCTATACAAAAGAGCTTGATCGTGCAAAAGAAAGTATCTTAGTCAATGTGTATCAAGAAAAAATTTTAAATTCTATTAAAGTAGATCCAGCTAAAGCTAAAGCTTTTTATGATCAAAATAAAGATAAATATGTAAAACCTGCTTCAGTTCAGGCAAGACATATTTTAGTTTCTAGCGAAAAAGAAGCTAAAGAAATTATCAATGAGCTTAAAAAATTAAAAGGTAAAGCTTTAGAAGATAAATTCAGTCAAATTGCTAAAGAAAAATCTATAGATCCAGGTTCAAAAAATCAAGGTGGAGAGCTTGGCTGGTTTGATCAATCAACTATGGTAAAACCTTTTACAGATGCAGCTTTTGCACTTAAAAATGGTACAATTACAACCACTCCAGTAAAAACAAATTTTGGATATCATATTATCTTAAAAGAAAATTCACATCCAAGAGAGCAAATCAAATTTGAAGATGTAAAACAAGGTATTGAAAACGGGCTTAAATTTGAAGAATTTAAGAAGGTAATGAATCAAAAAGGTCAAGAACTTTTAAATAACGCTAAAGTTGAGTACAAATAAAATGGGTGTCTTAGATATTGTTAAACCAGGGGTTATAAGCGGTAACGAGCTTAATAAAGTTTATGAGTATGCTAAAGCAGAGGGATTTGCAATCCCTGCTGTGAATGTTGTTGGAACAAATTCTATTAATGCGGTTTTAGAAGTTGCCAAAAAAGTCAATTCTCCCGTAATTATTCAGTTTTCCAACGGGGGTGCCAAATTTTACGCCGGTAAAAATTGTTCTAATGGAGATGTTTTGGGTGCTGTTAGTGGGGCTCAACATGTTCATTTGCTTTCTAAGGCTTATGGAATTCCAGTTATTTTACATACCGATCATGCTGCTAGAAAGCTTTTGCCTTGGATAGATGGCTTGATCGCAGCAAATGAAGAATTTAAGAAAAATCACGGACAAGCGTTATTTAGTTCTCATATGCTTGATCTTAGCGAAGAAAGTTTAGAAGAGAATTTAAAAACTTGTGAAGAGTATTTGAAAAAACTTGATACTTTGGGGATTTGTCTTGAATTAGAACTTGGTTGCACAGGTGGTGAAGAAGATGGCGTTGATAATACGGGTATTGACAATGCTAGACTCTATACTCAGCCTGAAGATGTAGCTCTTGCTTATGAAAGACTTGGAAAAATCAGTGATAAATTTTCAATCGCAGCAAGTTTTGGCAATGTGCATGGAGTCTATAAACCTGGCAATGTAAGCTTACAGCCTGAAATTCTCAAAAATTCTCAAAAATTCATAAAAGAAAAATTTGGACTAAGTAGTGATAAGCCAATTAATTTTGTTTTCCATGGTGGAAGCGGAAGTGAATTAAAAGATATTAAAGATGCGGTAAGCTATGGTGTGATTAAAATGAATATCGACACAGATACTCAATGGGCTTTTTGGGATGGAGTTCGCGAGTATGAAGCTAAAAATCATGCTTATTTACAAGGCCAAATTGGAAATCCAGAAGGCGATGATAAACCAAATAAAAAATACTACGATCCACGCGTATGGTTAAGATCAGGCGAGGAAAGTATGATTAAGCGTTTAGAAATTGCTTTTGAGAATTTAAATTGTATTAATAAAAACTAAGCCTTGTGCTTAGTTTTTATTTTAGTTTAAAGATTGTTTTTTAAATAATTTTTAAAGTAAAATTTTATTATTGATTAGGGATTGTTTATATGGAAGTAAAATCGGATGAAATTGCGGAACTTATTTTGCCTGAAAGTAAAGAAAGAAAAGGATATTTTGTTTATTTAAAGATTATTTTTATTCCTGCTTTGCTTTATTTTTTGATTTTGCTGGGTTATTTTCATGTTATAAATTTTGAAGTTGAATTACATACAGTTGTTATGACAGGGATTATTTTCTTTGTAGCGCTTATTTTTGCACGTCATAATTCTGAATACGCCTATAGTATTTTTGAACAACAAAAAGATGAATTTAAACAAGCTCTAAAACGACATATTATGAAACATTTTCTTGCCATAGGAAAAGACACAAAATCAAATGCTAATTTTGATGATTTTGCTTATAGTTATATTAGAGAAACTAGAAATGAAAACTTTGCAAGTATAGGTTCAGCAATTTTTCCTATGATGGGAATTTTAGGAACTTTTATCAGTATTGCAATTTCCATGCCAGATTTTAGTTCTAGTAATACAGCGGCTTTAGAGCAAGAAATTGCAAATTTATTAAGCGGAGTAGGAACTGCTTTTTATGTTTCAATTTATGGTATTTTTTTAGCTCTTTGGTGGATTTTTTTTGAAAAATTTGGTAAGAGCAAAATCGAGCGTTTGTTAAATCGTCAAAAAAATTCTACAAGTGGATTTTTTTGGACTAAAGAGGAACTTGATCAAAGATATTTGAGTGAAAGTTTGCAGCATTTTGAAAAGATCGGTGCTATTTTTAAACAAGTGAGTAATCAGGATTTTTTTGCAGAGCTTGATCATGCTATCGATAGAAAATTTAAAATTTTTCAAGATATGATCAATGTTGAAGAAAAAGCCATAAGATTAAGTGGTGAACATATTAAACAGACTATGGGAGAATTAAGTAGAGCACAAAGAGATCAAAGAGATCTCGGTAAATTATATAGTGAAATGCTTAATGGTATTGGCATACTTAATCAAAATCTTAAAGAAGTTAATATGCGTATGTCAGAACAATATAATCGTTTATTGGATATTAGCAATGAAAAAATTCAACATTTTGATAAAACTTTAGGTGTTTTTACAGAGGAAGTAGAGCGTTTCAGTCATAATTTTAAACTTTATGAGCAAGAAATGCTTCAAAGTCAAGAGAAGATCTTTGAAGGATTTAAAACAAGTCTTTTTGAGGGAATGCATAAATTTAAAGAAGTGTATGAAGAAGAAAAAAATATTGATGAAAAAATTAAAATGATGGGAGAATTTAAGAAAGAAATTCAAGATCTCAATGAAGAAACCAATGAAGTGATGAAAAAAATTGGTAAAGAAGTAGAAGAAAAAGAAGTTAATATTGAAGAAAATAAAAATACAGAGCAATTAGATCTTGCTAAAGAAGATGAGCAAGAAAAAGAATCGGATCTAGAAAAAACAAGTGAAGAAAAAAATCATGAAAAATGATTTTAAAGAAGATAATAATTTTTGGATAGCCTATGCTGATTTAATGGCAGGCTTACTTTTTGTTTTTATTTTACTAATAGGTGCTATTGTGGTTAAATATGTTTTAACTCAAAGCGATCTAAGAGAGATTAAAGATAGTCTGACTAAACAAGAAGCACGTTTGGAAGAAAATAAACAAGAATTAAAAAATAAAGAAGCAATTGTTTTTAAATTGAGTTCTGATTTAAACAATGCTTCAAGTGCTTTAGATCTTGCAAATTTACAAAAAGCAGAACTTGAAGCAAATATAACTAACTATAAACAATTAAGTCAAGACTTAAATTCAACTCTTGACAATCAAGACAAGCAAATTCTTATTTTGCTTGGACAGCTTGAAAAAAAAGATGAAGAATTATCCAATTTGCAAGAAGAATTTAAACAAGCTAAGGAAAAAATTCAAAATTTAGGACTTATGCGTGAGAATTTGAGCAAAGAATTACAAAAAAAGCTTGATAGTAATATTACGATCAATGATAAAACAGGAGCAATTTCTTTACCTGCTGAGGTTTTGTTTGATAAGGATTCTTATGTTTTAAAAAATGAAGCAAAGGCAAGATTGAGAAAAATTTTAAGTGAATATTTTGATGCGATTATGAATGATCCAAAAATTTTATCTAATATTGAAAATATTATTATCGAAGGGCATACAGATAGTGATGGTTCTTATATTTATAATTTAGATTTATCTCAAAAACGAGCTTATGAAGTGATGAATTTTATTTATAGTTTCTATAAAGATCCAAGATTGCAAAAACTTTTGATGGCAAGTGGGCGTTCTTTTTCTGATCCTATTATGATCAATGGAGTAGAAGATAAAGACAAAAGTCGCCGTATAGAAATCAAATTTAGTATTAAAAATGATAATGCCTTAAAAGATGTAGAAAATTTTTTTGAATTCCATTAAAATTTCATGAGATGCTAAAATCTACCATTGATAAAATTTGTTTTAAAGGTTTTGAATTTTATGTAAAGCGTGATGATTTATTAGGTGAAATCAATGGTAATAAGGCTAGAAAACTTGCTTTTTATTCTTCTAAAACCTATACCAAACATCAGCGTTTTATTAGTTATGGTGGCATTCAGAGTAATGCAATGGCTGCGCTTAGTTTTTTTTGTTTTCAAAGAAATATAAAATTTATTTTTATCTGTAAAAAAATTCCATCCTATCTTAAAGAAAATCCATGCGGCAACTATGCTTTAGCTTTAAAAAATAAGACTGAAATCATAGAAACTGATGATAATCTAAAAGAATATGCCCTGTCTTTGTGTAATAAAGATGATATTTTTATAGAACAAGGTGTGGCTAATTTAAATGCAGAGCAAGGCTATAAAGAATTAGCAAGTGAAATTAAAGAACAAAGTTTAGAATTGAATTTAGAATTTGATATTTTTTTGCCATCTGGCACAGGAACTTCTGCCGCTTTTTTGGCTAAACATTCTCAATTTAAAGTTTTTACTTGTGCGTGTGTTGGCGATGAGGATTATTTAAAAAAACAAATTATAGAGCTAATGCAAGATTATGATTTTAAAAATTTACAAATTTTGCAAAAAAATCAAAAATACCATTTTGGAAAGCCTTATAAAGAAATTTACCAACTTTATAAAGAATTAAAACAAGAATGTTCTATAGAATTTGACTTGCTTTATGATATGATAGGCCTAAGCGTTGCGTTAAAAAGAAAATGGGAAAAGCCTTTGCTTTATATACATCAAGGAGGCATTTTGGGCAATGCTTCCATGCTGCAAAGATATGCTTTTAGGGGTTTTAAATAGTTTTTATTTTCTTAGATATACCAATAGGTTTTTACAAGCTAGAGAAATGATTTTATATGTTTCATCAAAATTTCCACTATACCAGGGATCAGGAACTTCATCATAACCCAAATCAGAAGCAAAATCAGTCATTTTTAAAAGTTTATTTTGAGTATTATTAAATTTTTTTAAAACATTGTTAAAATTAGAATTATCCATAGTGATTAAAAAATCACTTTCGTCACAGAGTTTTTGCGTGAGTTTTTTACTCTTGAAATTTGGATGCTCGATATTAAGACTTTGAAGTTTGGTTTTTGTACCAAAATGCATCCCTTCACCATCGTGTTCTCCTGAAGTGCCTGCACTGGTAATGAAAAAAAGTTCTTCTAATTTATTTTTTTTGATTAAATCTTTCATGACAAATTCAGCCATAGGAGAGCGACATATATTTCCTAAACATATAAAGGTTATTTTTTTCACATTTTTTCCTTGTGTTTTAATCAAAAATTATAAAAAGTATCATACAATAAAACTATGGAAAAATTCAATAAAACTTTGTGGATATGTTGGTTTGGAGTTTTTACTACAAGCATGGGGCTAAGTCAAATTGCTCCTATTTTGCCTTTATATATAAAAGAATTAGGGCATATTAATCCCAATGATATTGCATTTTATTCAGGACTTGCTTTTGGCGTAACTCCGCTTGGAATGGCTATTTTTTCACCTCTTTGGGCTTTTTTAGGTGCAAAATATGGTTATAAAAATATGTTGCTTCGTGCGAGTTTAGGGATGTCAATTTTAACCTTATGGCTTAGCTTTGCTCATAGTGCTACAGAAGTAGTTTTAATACGTGCTTTAACGGGAATTGTTTCTGGTTTTACATCCGCATGTGTTGTTTTTATAGCAGTGATTGCACCTAAAGAAAAAGTAGCTTACGCTTTGGGCACTCTTTCTACTGCTTCGGTTAGTGGTAGTTTGATAGGACCTTTGTTTGGTGGGTTTGTCGCTGAGTTTTTAAGCATCAGCACTGTTTTTGATCTGATAGCATTTTTGATCGCTTGTTCTTTTGTGACAATTTATTTTTTCATCCATGAGGATAAGAAAAACAAAGAAATTCAGCAATACACTCATAAGAAAAAAGAAAATAAAACTCTTATTGTTATCCTTTTTATCACAACTTTTATCATTCAGTTTGGAACTTTTGGGGTTATGCCTATTTTAAGTATTTTTGTAGAAAAAATTCACCAAGGGGGTAATTTAGCTCTTTGGGCTGGAATTGTTGTGGCTTCAAGTGGTGTGAGTAATTTGTTTTTTGCACCGAGAATTGGTAGTTTTGCGGATA
This sequence comes from Campylobacter sp. 2457A, assembly GCF_020135895.1. NCBI lineage: Bacteria > Pseudomonadati > Campylobacterota > Epsilonproteobacteria > Campylobacterales > Campylobacteraceae > Campylobacter > Campylobacter sp. 2457A. Next base: position 37,131 of record NZ_JACHTO010000004.1, read on the forward strand.
AAATAAATCCGGTTAAGATAATTTTTTCTTCTTTGATATTTTGTGGAATTTGTTTTTATTTGCAGTCTTTAGCCACAAATGTTTATATGTTGATTTTTATAAGATTATTAATAGGGGTAGCACTTGGCGGTCTTTTACCTTGTGTGAATGCTCTGCTTAAAAAAAGCGTGAGTGCAAAAAATTTGAGTGTTATTTTCGGCCTTAATCAAACATTTCAATTTTTAGGCAATTTTTGCGGAGCCTTTGGAGGAGGAGTAATAACAGCTTATTTTAAAATAGAAATGGTTTTTATTCTCATGTGTTTTATTTTTATACTCAATGCTTTAATTTTTTTATTATTTAGAAGGCATATTTAATTTTTTAAAATTTCTTTGATTTTTTCATATTCAGCTATAAGCTGTTCAAGGGAAAAATTTAAATTTGCAGGGGAAGTGGATGGTAAAGCAATAGCATCTAATTTGGGATAGAATTTTTTAAAAAAATGATAAGCACTTTTTCCTGTAGTAAAGATGTGTTCTATTTGGGCATGATTAAAAATAATATTTAAATCATTAGCCTTAGCATAACTTATGGTTTTATCATCGGAATTTTTTATTTTACAACTTTGAAGTATATCCCAAAGGGCTATTTTCTGATTTTTTAAAAATATTTTTTGTTCTTTTATGCTTGATAATTTTACCGAGAATAAAATTTCAAAAATAGGCCAAAATCTATTTCTTGGATGTTGATAGTAAAAGCCATCTTTTCTAGATTGGATTGAAGGAAAAGATCCTAGGATTAAAATTTTAGAATTTTTATCAAAAAAAGGTTTTAAAGGATGAGTGAGAAAATCACTCATTCGCATAAATCCACAGAAATTTTGCCATTTTTGATTTCACTTACTTTTACTTTTAAAATATCTTGTTCTTTGATATTTAAATGTTTTATTTTAGAATGATGAAGCAAACCATCTATATCGTCTTTAAGCTCTACAAAAGCTCCAAATTGAGTGATTTTTTTAACCATTCCTTCAAATTCTTGGCCGATTTCAAATTCTGATATTTTCTTTTCTTTTAGTGATTTTTTATGAGTTTTATGAGACGTTGTGATATTTAGAATATAATTTTTAGCAGCCATAATTTGTTCATTATCGCAGCCTGAAATTTTTACCTCACCTTTATCTCGGTCAAGATCAATGGATACATTAAATTTCTCTATAATTTCTTTGATGGTTTTGCCACCTTGACCTATAATATCTACAATTTTAGATGGCTCAATATTAAACAGTTCTATTTTTGGTAAAATTTCTTCATTAACAACAATTTCTTTTGCCGCTTTTTCCATAATATCTAAAATATGGAGTCTTCCTTCTTTGGCTTGATAAAGAGCGATTTTTAATTTTTCTTGATCTATTCCACCAAGCTTAATATCCATTTGTAAAGCAGTGATACCATTTTTATTTCCAGCAACTTTAAAATCCATATCCCCATCGTGATCTTCAAGCCCCATGATATCGGTTAAAACTGCAAATTGATCGTTTTCAAAAATCAAGCCCATTGCAACTCCAGCAATCAGATCTAAGCTAGGAACTCCTGTAGCACGCAAGGCTAAAGAACCTCCACAGACTGTAGCCATAGAGCTTGATCCATTGCTTTCTAAAATTTCACTGACTAAGCGGATAACATAAGGATAATCTTGTGGCACACTTGGATATAGAGCTCTTTTTCCTAAATTTCCATGTCCTAATTCTCTTCTGCTTGGTGCTTTAATAGGACTAGCTTCGCCCACTGAAAAACCTGGAAAATTATAATTTACCATAAAACGCTCGCTTACAGGATTTTTTTCATTGAGTAAATCTATCATTTGGGCGTCATTATCCCCGCCTAAAGTTGCTACAACTAAAGCTTGAGTTTGACCCCGTGTAAAAAGACAAGATCCATGGGCGTTAGGGAGTATATTTGTTTCTATACTAATAGGTCTTACTTCTTTTAAACCTCTACCATCAGCTCTTTTTCCCTCATTTAGAATTTGAGAGCGTATAATATTGCGTTTGACTTTATTTAAAGTACTAAGCACGCTTTCTTCGTCCCAATCTTTGGCGATATCTAATTTCATAATTTCTTTAGCAATTTTATTTAATTCGCCGGCTCTTTCACTTTTCGCCATTTGATTGATAGCTTGTTTGATATCATTATAAAAATTATTTTCTAAAAAGGTGAAAATTTCTGGATATTCGATTTCATCTTTTAATTCTATAGGATTATTTTTTTTGTGTTTCATGAAAGTTTTTTCATAAATACTTGATCCTTCTAAGATGGCTTTTTGAGCCAAATTTAAAGCTTCTAAAGTTTCATCTTCACTTAGCTCATTCATAACTTGAGTATTTTCTGGTACGATTTGAATAGGTGGTTGATTATCTGGAAATTTGATTTCTATCATTGCAAATTCATCACTTGGTAAAGCTCTCATTTCTATCATTAAAAGTTCATCTTTTACTCCAGAAACATAAAGATCTAAAGTGCTTTTTTTTAGTTCTTCATGGCTAGGATTTAAGATAAAGTTACCATCTATGCGTCCTATACGAACCCCACAAACTGGAGCTTTTATAGGAATATCACTCAAATAAAGTGCCGCACTAGCAGCATTTAAACTCATTACTTGTAAGTCTGTTTGGGGATCGACTGAAAGAACCATAACGACAATTTGAGTTGGATAGGCATATCCTTTTGGAAAAAGTGGGCGCAAAGATCTGTCTATGATTCTAGCTGTAAGAGTTTCAGCATCAGTTGGCTTAGTTTCTCTTTTGACATAACCTCCTGGAATTTTACCTGCGGCATAAGCTTTTTCTACGTATTGAACGGTTAAGGGTAAAAAATCCTCTTCAACTGGTTTTTCTTCTCTTGCAACTGTTGCTAATATAACACTTTTTCCTTGTCTCATTAAAACAGCACCGGAGGCTTGTTTTGCCACTTTATCTATATCAAAGATTTCTATATTTTTATTCACTTGAATTTCGTATTGCATTGTTTGTCCTTTTTTTCCAGATAATAAATGGGTTAAATTTTTAAAAATATTCAGCAAGTATCTTTCCTTTAAATTTTATTTTCAGTTTCAGCTAATGAAAAATCATATTTAATTCCACCTATTGGGTAAAAATTAAATACAAAATAAACTCCGCTTTGATTTTTAGCAGTAATTCCAGCACTTGTAAGCTGTGGATCAATTCTTTCTCTATACATCAAAGAATAATTCCAACATTTTCTTTGGAAAGTATATCCAAATTCCCACATATTTGCATGTGCTCTTTGAGTGTCAAGCCAAATTCCTCCAAATAAATTGTAATTTGGTGTTATGATATAATTTGCGTGAGTTCCTATGAAATTATATTTACCATATTCGTTATTTTGATAAGCATGAGAAAAATTCCAATTAAAATCAAAATTAGTGCTAAATTCGATTTGATTGATAACATTGGTAAATCTTTGCTCTTCATAAGAATAAAATGTTTCATTGCTTAAATTGATATAATCATTATAGTAATAAGTTATTAAATTTTTTAATTGATCAAAGTGGTGTTGTTTGCTTAAGTATTCGAGATTGAATTTATGTTTTAATTTTTTTTGACCCAAATCATTGTAGAAATATTGAACTGTATAAAAATTGATCTGATCGTCTTTTTGAGTGGTGGATTCTTCAAGATAATTTTCGCTAATATTTCCAGATTTTGCCCCAAGCAGTGAATATTCTAAGCCAAAATTTAAAGTATGAAAAAAATATCCATAATTTTTTGAAAGATCTGTATAAAAATTAAAGCTATGGGTATTTTGAAAATAGTGTTCATGATCTTTTCTAGGATCATGGGTGTAATTAACAAAAGAGGCAAAAAGATGCTCTGTAAAAGTGAAATGAAGTAAGTCATTAAAAAAAGCATTATGGTATGAAATTGGCAATTCTAAATTAATTTGATTAGCATAAGGACCTACTTGGCGATAAAAATTATGAAAGCTTGCGTCAAAAGAATAACGCAAACGCTCATCAAATAAATTATTTAAAAATCGGTGATACTGAAAGCTTGGATATTCTTGCAAGGTTGATTTATTGTTTAATTTAGAGGTATCAATATAGTATTTTCCATAAGCTCCATAATAATTATTTTCATCAGCTAAAAAATAATTGACTCTAGAGGTGACTAATGAATTAAGATCGTAAGTATCTTTTGAGCTAAGATTAAAATAATCTATATCATTAATATAAATTCCATCAATCCATAGCCCTTCTTGAAAATTATCCCCCAATAAAGATTTAACTAAATCATCCCTAGTATATTTTAGTTCAATACCAGCATGAGTTTTATTTTTTAAATTTTCTTTGTGATAATAAGAAGATTTTTCTCTAAAACCTCCGAAATTAAGTTCTCCCATGGAATAAGGCGAATCTACAAATCTTAAAGTAGAGTAAAGTCCAAAACCTCTATTGGTTCTAATTTGAGGGTTAAATTGTAAGTCCCAATTTTCATCTGTTGCTATATAAATAGGTTGTTCATAGTATAGACCTTCGCCTCTTTTTAGAACAATTTTAGGGATTAAAAGTCCGCTTTGTCTGTGTGTATCAGCACTAAATCCAAAATAAGGCAAATAAAATATAGGTATATCTTTAACATATAATCTTGCATTATATAGATGAACAAAATTATTTTTTCTATTTAACCAGCCTTTGGAAAATCGAATTTCCCAATCTGGATCTTCAACATTACAACTAGAAACTGAAGAAATTTTGCTTTCAAAAACTTTATCATTTAAATAACTTTGTTTGCTTTGAAACCAAACTTCTAAATTGTTATTAGAAAAGAAAAAATTGTCAAAATGTGCTTCATTGGAGTTTAAATTTATTTTTGCATAATTTGAATGCGATCGTTCATTTTGTCCTCTTAAAATATTAACATCACCAAAAAGCTCTATATCTCCACTTTTTTCGTTATATATTGCTTTATTTGCAGTGATGAAATAAAAATCTGAAAAGATAACTACATCATTTTTTGCTGTGAGTATATCTCCTTCTTTCTTTGCATTTAGCGCATAAATATCAACTTGTGCTGCATTTAAAGCAATATTTGTAAAACATAAAAATAAAAATTTACGCCACATTGACCACTACTGTTTTTGCTGCATAATCTTCCCATGTTTTACGCAAATCATTGCCTAAAGCCCATGCAAATCCTAAAAAAAATGCGCTATTGCTAAGCTCACTAACACTAGCTCTTATGCAACTTTGAATTAAGTTGGGTTTATCTAAAAGATCTTCATCTAAAATGATTATCTTACATATCATTTTTCCTAAACTTGCACCGTATAAATAGGTAAAAATGATTTGATATATCAAGTGAATTAAAATAAAGCTAAAGCTGAAATTACGTGATACTTCAATCATTTCCATTAAATCTTTTGCTTGAGATAAAGGAGTATAAAAGATGATATAAATAATAAAAGAAAGGATAAAATTATCTATAAAATAAGCTAAAACTCTTTTTTTAAAACTAGCAATACTTAAATTTTCACGTTCTAAACGAGTGGCTAAATCTTCTTTCATTGGATAACCTGATAAGCAATATCTTTTCTAAATTGTTTTCCTTTAAATTCAACATTTTCACAAAGCTCATAAGCCTTTTTTTGTGCTTCTTTTATATCTTTTCCTACACCAACGCAGACTAAAACACGCCCTCCATCGGCCATTAATTTATCATTATCTAAGCTAACTCCAGCATAAGAAATATGGGTATTTTCTGGAATATTTTTTATAGAGATTTCTGTTTTTTTAGAACTTTTATATGGGTAATTTTCACTAGCACAAACAACTCCGACGGCGTATTCTTTTTTTATATTGATTTTTGTATTTTTTAAACGTTTTTGGGTTGTGGCTAAAATTAATTCCAAAGGATTTTCAATTAAAGGCATTAAAACTTCGCATTCTGGATCGCCAAAACGCACATTAAATTCTAAAACATAAGGTTCTTGATTGACAACCATAATTCCTATAAATAAAACCCCACTAAATTCACTACCTTCTTTTTTCATTCCAGCTAAAGTAGGAATAATGATATCTTTTTTGATTTTTTCAAGCAAATCTTCACTGGCTAAAGAACTAGGTGCATAAGCTCCCATTCCACCGGTGTTTGGACCTTTATCTTGATCAAGAAGTTTTTTATGATCTTGAGCTGCAGGTAATAAAACAAAATCATCCCCATCACAGACTGCAAAAATACTAAGTTCAAATCCATCTAAAAATTCTTCTATTACTATGAATTTTCCAGCATCTCCAAAACTTTCGCCACTAAGCATTTTAGAAGCTGAGTCAATAGCTTCTTCATGAGTTTGTGCGATAATCACTCCTTTTCCAGCACACAACCCATCTGCTTTTACAACTATAGGTGGTGTTAAGGTTGAAATAAATTCTTTGGCTTTTTCTAAATTATTGGTGTTTAAAAATTTAGCCGTTTTAATTTGATATTTTTGAAGAAAATTTTTCATAAAGGATTTTGATGTTTCAAGCATAGCAGCAGCTTTGCTTGGTCCAAATATAGCAAGATTATGTTGTTTAAAAATATCTACAATCCCTTGGGCTAAAAAATTTTCACTTCCTACTATACAAAGATCAATTTCATTTTCTTTTGCGTAATTTGCTAATTCTAAAGGTTTTTCAAGATTGATATTTGTGCCAAGACTTTTGGTTGCACCATTTCCAGGAGAGAAGAAAAAATCTAAATTTTGATCTATATTTTTTAAAGCTAAAGCGATAGAATATTCTCTAGCACCGCTGCCTAAAATCATTATTTTCATTTATTCTCCTTTAATAAAACCCAAACAGCCGCTATTAAAGTTGACCCCAAAAAGTCAAAAGAAAACCGTTAGGCGATTTTTAAAGGCTGCAACTTCTCACTTCTTTCGAAATTCAAACGACGCCACAGACACGGTAAACCGCACACTCACAGTAATTAAAAATGTGTTGGATCACTAAAAATTCGCGTACCGTTTAGGCATGAAATTATAGCTTAATTTAGCTTAAACTTACGTTTTAAATAAGCTTAAATTTGGTTTTTCCTGTTTTATCAAAATGTTTTCCTTGTAATATAATATCTGCCACACTTTCCCAAACGTGCTTTTCGTCAATATAAACAATATCAAAAGTATTATCACGCATTAAGGATTGATAATTAACTTTTTTAGGAGCATATTTTACGATATAATAAGGATTTTGAGCAAAATTTTCAATTTTTAATTTGCAAAGCAAATCCAAATCTGAAGTGACAACTAAAAATTTTCTCCTTTGTTCCTTTGCGATTTTTTGAATATAAATTAAAAGTTTTTGATCGAATGGATTAAGAGTTGATTTATTTAACCTGCTTAAATAATGCTCTGCAAAAGAAAGAGAACAAAAAGAATTTTCTATATTAGCCATTGAAAAATAAGAATTTTTTACCCCTGAAGATTTTATTGATAAATGCCAAATTTTAATATCCATAATTGTAGCACATAGATTAAGCCCTGTAACTATTTTTTTAAAAAGTTTTTCACGAGAAAGTTTAAAAGCATTTTCAAAAATATTATAATTTTTTTTATAAAAGTCTTCCTGAAGAGCTTGTAATCTTTTAAGTGAGGTTTTATAGCCTTCTGATTCTTTTTGAAGATTTTCTAATCTTTCTTGACGTGCTTTAATTTTTTCTTGATCGGGATTGGCCGCTTTAGATTTAAGATTAATTTCAGATTGTAAGGTTTTCATTTGAGCTTCAATGGATGCGAGTCTATTCTTTTTGGTGTCTATAGTTGCTATAAGAGCTTGATAATGACACTGTAAAGATAAAAAAGTTTCGTTAAAAATTTTAGTTATATTAGGCTTACGATCTGCAATTATTTGTTTATAAGAATTTTCTAGGTGCATCATAATGCTTTTTAAGGCATTAAATTGAGTTTGGTCAATAGAATTATCCATGAAAATAAGGGTATCATAAGCCTTAAATAAAAATCTTTTAATGATTACATAATCTAAAATACATGGAATATCTTTTTCATCTTCTAAATTTGTTTGTAAAGTTTCTACAGATAAAATTTCGTGAGCAAAATATTTTTGTATAGCTTGAGGAATGGTAAAAGATAAAGGAATTTTCTCAATAGAATCAAAATCTATGGTTCTATAAAGTTCTGTAACATAAGCACTTCTTCTTGAATTTTGCAAATCTTCCAATTCATCATCATCATTTGTTTTCCAAAAATCATTTTCTGTAATAAAATCTCCTTCTTTAAATTCTTGAAATTTAGAAGGTCTTATACTTGTAATTGTTTTATTAACAGGTGCAGGTGCTCCATTTGCATTTTTATTTTCAGCTGAAAGAGTTCTAAACTCCACAAACATTCCAACTGTAGGCATACTTTTCTTATCATTCCAAATTTGACGATTAAAATCAAAAAAGGTATTTGCTGAATTTGTAACAGTCCCTCGTCCTGTAGAGTCCATATAGATAGCTATCTTTCCGTGCATATTTCATCCTTGAAATGTTTTAAAAGGATATTTTAACCTTATTTTTATAAAATTTTAATAATAGATTTAAGATTTTTATTATTAAAATTCACATTAATTTCACATATTTTTTTATAATTATTATTTTTTTTAGGATATTTTATTTTTTTAAAGGATAATTATGTTTTTTTATTATTATTTAAAAAATCCTAAACAAGTGGGAGCTTTGTGTCCTAGTTCTAAAAAATTAAGAAAAGCAATCACTCAAAATATAGGTTTAGAAAGTGTTAAAAATATAGTTGAAATAGGACCAGGAACAGGAGCATTTACAGAAGCCATACTTCAAAGAAAACATAAGGATGCTAAATTTTTTGCGATAGAAATTAATGATCAAATGGCACAAAAACTTTCTAAAAAATATGAAAATTTAGATTTGCAAATTGGAAATGCCGAGAATTTAGAGTATTTTTTATATCAAAGATCTATGTCAAATGTAGATGTTGTAGTTTCTGGAATTCCTTGGGCTTTATTAAAAAATCATGAACAAGAAAAGCTTTTAAACGCAATTTATAAAAATTTATCCAAAGGTGGATATTTTACCACTTTTGCTTATATAATTCCAAGCCCTTCGAGTAGGGCTTTTCGTTTAAAAATATTTGAACTTTTTAGTGAAGTTAAAATTTCAAAAATAGTGTGGCAAAATATCCCACCGGCTATAGTGTATTATTGTAAGAAATAATCACTCCCATTCTATTGTTGCGGGTGGCTTGCTTGATATATCATAAACTACGCGATTGATTCCTTTTACTTCATTGATAATACGACGACTGATATTTTCTAAAATTTCATAAGGTAGATGTGAAAAAGTTGCGGTCATTCCATCACTTGCATCTACAATACGCACACAAATAGTATTGTCATAAGTGCGATTATCTCCCATAACGCCGACACTTTTTACATTTAAGAGCACACAAAATGCTTGCCATGTTTTATCATACCAACCAGTACTTTTTAATTCTTCAAGTAAAATAACATCTGCTTGTCTAAGTAGATTTAAACTAGGGCGATTAACTTCACCCATAATGCGTATGGCAAGGCCAGGTCCAGGAAAAGGATGACGATAGACAACTTCTTTACTTAAACCTAGTTCCAAACCTAAGGTTCTTACTTCATCTTTAAAAATTTCTTTCAAAGGTTCGATAAGTTTTAGATTCATTTTTTCAGGTAAGCCTCCGACGTTGTGATGACTTTTAATAGTCTTGCTAGCGCCGATGACTGAACTTTCAATGATATCGGTATAAAGAGTGCCTTGAGCGAGATATTTAACATCGCTATGTTTTTTTGCTTCTTGTTCAAAAACTTCTATAAAGGTGTTTCCTATGATTTTTCTTTTTTGTTCAGGATCGATTACTCCGGCTAAACGACTTAGAAAAATTTCACTCGCATCAATGCTTATAAGATCTGTTTTTAGTGTGTTTTTAAACATAAATTCTACTTGTTCACGTTCGTTAGCGCGTAATAAGCCATTATCTACAAAAACAACGATGACTTGTTTTTTAATCGCACTTGATAAAAGTGCTGCCACAACACTACTATCAACCCCACCACTTACAGCACATAAAACTTTATCATTTCCAACTTCTTCGCGAATTTTTTCTGTTTGAGTTTTAGCAAAAGAGCCCATATTCCAAACACTTTCGCAATTACAAGCGTATTTGGCAAAATTTTTCAAAATGTTTTTACCAAATTCGCTGTGCTGAACTTCTGGGTGAAATTGTAAAGCAAAGAATTTCTTTTCTTCATTAGCAAAGACGCAAAAAGGACTATTTTCACTCGTTGCTAAAACTTCAAAGCCTTGAGGTAAATTTTCTACTTTATCAGAATGACTCATCCATACGGTTTGTTTTTTAGGTAAATTTTTAAATAATGCACTATCTTTTTGAATTTCTATGGTTGCTTTTCCATATTCTTTGTGTCCTGCTGGAGCAACACTAGCGCTAAAATGATGTGCCATTAGTTGCATACCATAACAAATTCCAAGAATAGGTAAGCCCAAATCAAAAACACCTTTGTCGCAAAAATAAGCATCGGTTGCATAAACACTTGCTGGACCACCGCTTAATATAATGCCTTTAGGTTCTTTTGCTTTAATATCAGCTAAGCTTACATTAAAGGGTAAAATTTCCGCATAAACCCCTTGTTCTCTTAATCTTCTAGCGATTAATTGTGTGTATTGAGAGCCAAAATCTAAAACTAAAATATCTGCTTTTTTCATTATATCACCACCTATTGAGTTGTTCATATTTTTTAATGCTTTTTATAGAGCCATTTTGTTCATAAGTCGTGTATTGTGGATCGCCTTTATATCCACAAGAGCACAAAAAAATTAAGAAAAAAAATGATAAAATTATTTTATGGTAAAAATTCAAAATCAAAAAACGATTAGAAATGTTAGCGCTATTGTTAATGATTTGATGAGTAAATCTCATTATAAACCTTTAAAAACCTTGTTTTTTTGTAAGGATTTTTTAAATTCTTTACCACCCGCAAAGCAACGTTTAATAGCTAGGATTTATATAAAAAATGATATTTTAAATATCATTACTTCGCATCCTGCAGGCTTTCAAGAATTAAATCATGATAATAGCAAAATTTATATTAAAATTCTCATAAAAAAATACGCCCAAGTGTATCCTTTAAGTGGTTTTTCAAACATAAAAGATATCAGAGTGATGACGCAAAAATATAGCTTTAGTGTTAAAAAGGAAGAAAATATCAAAAAAAATCCATACATAGAATTAAGTTTAGGCTGTTTTAAAAATACTTTAGAAAATAAAGTGTTAGCAAATAAATTTGAAGAATTAAGGCAAATTATAAAAAATGCTTGAAAAATCATCCAAAAATATTTTAGAAAAAGAATTGCAAACCTTACCTCAAAAACCAGGTGTTTATCAGTATTTTGATCAAAATGGAAAACTTTTGTATGTGGGCAAGGCGAAGAATTTAAAAAATAGAGTTAGGAGTTATTTTATCTTTCGTCCTAAATTGTGTGCAAATAGTAAAAATTCTTTAAGAATACAAAAAATGATAGAAGAGGCAGTTCATTTAGAATTTATCACAACCAATTCAGAAGCTGATGCTTTAATTTTGGAAAATTCTTTTATCAAGCAATTACATCCAAAATACAATATACTTTTAAGAGATGATAAAACTTACCCTTATATCTATGTTGATTTTAATGAAGATTTTCCACGTTTTCAAAGCACAAGAAAACTTATAAAAAAAACTAAAATTAGATATTTTGGCCCCTTTTTTAAAGGAGCTAAAGAGCTTTTAAATGCCCTTTATTTGTATTATCCTTTGAAACAAAAAGCAAATTGTAAAAATCCTTGTATTTTTTATCAAATTCATCGTTGTTTAGCACCTTGTGATAATGGAGTTACTCAAGAAGAATATAAAAAAATCCTAGATAACGCTATTAATGCGCTTTTAAATCCTAGTATTTTAATTAAAAATTTAGAAAAACAAATGCTTAGTCTAGCTCAAAATGAAAATTATGAAGAAGCAGCTAAGGTAAGAGATCAAATTGCTACCATTAAAGATTTGGAGGTAAAAATCCAAATTGATATTGCTAAATTGGAGGATTTTGAGATTTTTGCGGTTGCTTTTAAAGATTCTATGCTTTCAACGATTCGTTTTGTGGTGCAAAATGGAAAGATTATCAGTGTAAATTCTAAAACAACTCTTTTAAAAAATGCTTTAAGTTTTGAAAAAAATGAAATTTATAAACAACTTATTTTAGAGAATTTTAATACCGATACGCCTTTAATAGCTAATACTATTTATACTTATGAAGAATTTGACGATAGAGAGCTTTTAGAGGAAATTTTAAGCAAACGCTTTGAGAAAAAAATCAGTATCAAGATGCCAAAAATAGGGGAAAAAAGAAAAATTTGTGATCTTGCTTTTGAAAATGCACTTTTAAATATAGAAAAAGAACAAAAAAATAGCAATTTTAAAATACAAAAAGAGATTCAAGAATATTTTGAACTTGAAAATTTTCCAAATCATATTGAAATTTTTGATAATTCTCATTTACAAGGGATTGCAAATGTCGGAGCTATGGTGGTTTATAAATTTGGAGCATGGGATAAAAATTCATATAGAAAATTTCATCTTGAATATAAAAATGATTATGAGCAGATGCGAGAAGTTTTAACGCGTAGGGCTTTGGATTTTCAAAACAACACCCCACCTGATTTATGGCTTATAGATGGTGGAAAAGTTTTATTGGAACTAGCAAAAGATATTGTTTTAAGTAGTGGTGCCAATATAGATATTTTAGCCATTTCTAAAGAAAAAATTGATGCAAAAGCGCATAGAGCTAAAGGAGGCGCTAAAGATAAAATTCATTCTTTTAGTGGCGAGTTTTCTTTGAGTGTGGATGATAAAAAATTGCAATTTTTGCAAAAATTAAGAGATGAGGCACATCGTTTTGCTATAAGTTTTCATCAAAAAACAAAGAAAAAACAAGATTTAGAAAGTTCCAAATTGGTTAAATTGGGCTTAAACGTAGGAGTAATACATAAACTTTTAGCTTATTATGGGAATTTTGAATCTATCTATAAAGCAAATTTTGATGAACTTTGCACTCTTATAGGTAAAAAGGCAGCGCAAAAATTAAAAGATATAAAATGAAATCAAGCTTTGTAAAATCGGATACCTGCAAGATTAATGATTTTTACTTCATTTTTTTGGATTAATTCTTGCAAAAGAATTTTAGAACTTTCATTAAAAGTGTGTTCTACATCGATTTGACTTTGTGCTCTTAAATGAAGAAATTTTAGCAATTCTTCTTTATTTAAATCAAGTTTTTGTTCTTTATAATTTCTTTTTGCTAAAAAAACTGGCGCGCAGGTGATTAATTTTGAAAGCTCATAAAGTTTTTCTTCACCAATTGATTTGACTGGATAAGATGGAGGCCGATCAATAGTGCTTAGATCAATTCTTGTTGGTGATATTGTAGTTAAAGCGTTATTAAGAGCTATAAATTCTTCTTCATTGTCATTTAGATCTTTAACTGCTAAAATTTCCATTATAAGATCGCCTTGAAATTTTGTTTTAAATTCTGCCATTTTTTGTATCATTAATTCTAAATTGATATTTTTTAAAGCTCTATCTATACGATAAAAAGTTTTAGAAATGGCACTATCTAGACTGAATTTAACCACATCAAGTTTCAATAAACTTTGAAATTTATTTTGATCAAGTACGGCCGTGCCGTTGCTTAAAATAAGAAGTTTTTTATTCTTAACGATTTGACGCAAAGAATTAATTAATTCATCCAAATGAGGATAAAGACTTGGTTCACCATTAGCAGTTAGTGTAAGAAAGTCAAATTCGATACCTTTATCCATAGTCATTTGAACTTCTGAAATGATTTGTGCAACTTCTATAATTTCATCTTGTTTTTCTTGCGCTTTTTTAGCTTCAAGTTCGCAATAGACGCAATCAAAATTACACTGTTTTTTACTCGGGCTTAAATCAATTCCTAAAGATCGCCCAAAGCGTCTAGAACTTACAGGTCCGAAAACAACTTTCATTTGGCCGAGCTTTCTTGAACGAGCTTGATAAAATATTTAGCATTTTCAACAGGGATATCCGGTAAAATTCCATGTCCTAAATTGAAAATATGGGCTTTATTTTTCATAGTTTGCAGAATTTGCCCCACACTTTCTTTAATGGAGTTTTTATTGTATAATCTGCAAGGTTCCATATTGCCTTGAAGAGTATATTTGTGTGATAATTTATCTCGTGCTAATTCTAAAGGAGTGCTCCAATCAACCCCAAAAACATCAAAATTTCCATCGATTTTATCTAAATAGCCACTGATTCCTTTAGGGAATAAAATAATAGGTATATTAGGATATTTATTTTTAATAAAATTAGAAATTTCAAGCATATATTTAAAAGAGAAATTAAAAAATTCACTATATTCTAAAGCACTTGCCCAACTATCAAAAATTTGCACAGCATTAGCTCCTGCTTTGATTTGTTCTTCTAAATATAGTTTTAAAACTTCTGTAAGATTTGATAAAATCAAATGCAAAAGTTCGGGGTTTTGATAAAGCATTTTTTTACATTTTGCGTAGTTTTTGCTTCCGCCACCTTCTATCATATAAGTGGCTATAGTCCAAGGACTTCCACAAAATCCTATAAGTGCTTTATCTTTTGGAAGTTTTTCTCGAGTAAGTTTTAAGGCATCATAAACATAATTTAATTTTTGATGAGCTTTTTGAGTATCTAGTTTTTTTAAATCTTCTATGCTAGAAATTGGATCATCAAATACAGGCCCCTCTCCTTTTTCAAAACGCAAATTCATTCCCATTTCAAGAGGAACGACTAAAATATCTGAAAAAATAATCGCTGCATCCACTCCTAAAATTTCTACAGGTTGCAAACTCACTTCAGATGCTTTTTTGTAATCTTTACATAAAGAAAGAAAATCTCCTGCTTGCTCACGGACTTGCATATATTCAGGTAAATAGCGTCCGGCTTGACGCATCATCCAAATAGGAGTATAGGGTGTTGGTTTTTTAAAACAAGCATCAATGAAAATCATAATTTTCCTTTATTTTTGTAAAATTATAACAAAAATTATTGAAAATTAAATCACTAATTTTTATATCTACTTTATACAGAAGATCCTACAGGAGCTGAAAAAGTATTGAATAAATTTTTATTATTCTTTTCTTGTTTTTTACTAAATACGGTGGGACTATTTTTTGCATGATATTTTTCTTGAGCTTGTATTTGCATATAGCTTATATTTTCTTTAGTTTTAAGATTTAGATTATTATTTATTGAGGCTTGTTTTTCTAGATTGGAATTAAGCTTTTGCTCTATCTTTTCATTTATTTGAGTGCTTATTTTTTCTTTAGTTTGTTCTTCAAGTTTTAATCTTAAATGTTCTTTATATGCTTCTTCATCTAGAACTTTTTTCTTTTCATATTCTCCAGTTTTTTTATTTAGGACAAGCTCTTCTTTATATTTTTTCATTTTAGACTCAACAAATTCCTCTACTTCTTTAAGTAAAGTTTTAAACGAAACATCCCATAAAGAATTTTTATCTTGCTTAGTAGTTTTGGAATTTTGACGAGAATTATTGAAATTCTCGTTTATATAATTTGAATTTATTTTCACACTTAAATCTTTTTACTTGCAGCATTTCCTGCGTCTATGGTTGCAAAAAGTTTATTGAGTAAGGTTTCTTCATTTTTTTTATATTGATCTTCTCTCATTTTTTGCCACGCATAGGATCTAAAATCTTCTCTAATAGCTCCAAGATCTAGGTCTTTATTGCTAAATTCACTTGAAGTTGTTTTTTCTTTATCTTCCTTTTTTTCTTTATTTTTGACTTCATTTAAATTAGCTTGAAATTCATCTGCTGAAGAAGTTTTTTCTTTAATTTTAGTTGTGCTAAAAACAGCGTTGGATATTTGTTTGGTATTGTCTATGGTCATTGCTTTCCTTTAATTTTTATACATTATAAATACAAGCAAATTCTATTCCACTTTTCTTTTAAAGTGATTATAGTTAATTTTATCTTTTGGAAATACTGATGTAAAAATCAAAGCAGGTAAGACAAAAATTGATGCAAAAAGTGCGTTAAATTCGATACCTATATTTGTTAAAACAAGACCTCCTATAAAACTTGCTAAGGCTATACCTACATTAAAAGCTGCTTCATTCACACTGATGGTGCTATCCATTATTTTATGTGTGTGTCGTTTAGCTTTTGCAATGCTTAACATTTTTAAAGCCGGTATGGTTGAAAAAGAAAAAAATCCCATCAAAGCGATATTTAAAATAACTAAAATTGGAATATAAATCGTCCATAAAAAGTTTAAAAATACAAAAATTTGTATGCTTAAAATTAGTCTCAAAGAAAAAATAGCACCTTTTTTATCTACCATTTTTCCACCCCATAAATTTCCAAAAATAGCACATATTCCATATAGGAGTAGAATATAGGTTGTATTTTGTTCTTTAAATCCACTTATATCTACGAGCAGTTTTTGCAAATAGGTATAAAGAATAAATTGCGCACCGCAACTACAAAGGGTGATAGTGTAAGTTTTAAGTAAATTACGATGCGAAAAAGCTGGTGCAAGGTTTTTTAAACTAGTAGGATTAGGATATAAATTTTTAGGCATCATATGCCAAACTCCTAAGGAGGCAAAAACTGTAATGATAAAGATCAATAAGAAAATAAGTTTAAAGCCAAAATGATATCCTATGAAGGTTCCTAAAGGGACACCTGTAACAAGTGCAACTGTAAGCCCTGTCACCATAATAGCTAAGGCACTAGATTTTTTTTCATTTGGAGTTATGCTTGAAATAGCAAGTGTAGCAATAACAAAAAATACACCGTGTTGAGTTCCGGCAATAAAACGAGCAAAAGCTGTTAAATAAAAATTATTACTAAAAAAGATTGTTAAATTGGCTAAAGCAAAAATTCCAAGATTAATCAAAAGTTGTATATGTCTATAAAAATGGCTTAAAGCAATACTTACAATAGGAGCTCCTATAACAACTCCTATAGCGTATAAGGTTGTAAGATAACCAGCAGTTTTTGCATTGATTTTGAAATAATGTTGTACATCAATTAAAACTCCAGCCATAACAAATTCAGTTACTCCCATACAAAAAGCACTTAAGGCTAAAGCAAATAAAGCTTTTTTATAATTTTGCATTTTTAGACTCTTTATCAAGTTTAATTTGGTGGTATCGTATGCTAAATTTAGCAGCTTCAAAGTAGCTTTGAGTGTTAATTTTCATATTTTTATAGGCTTTATCAAATGCGGTTCCATGATCAACACTAACGCGAACGATAGGTAAATTCAAACTTACATTGATACTTTTTTCAAAATATAAAGCTTTTAAAGGAGCTAAGGCAAGATCGTGATACATGGCAATTAAACGATTGCATTTTTTTAAACTTGATCGAGTAAAAGCGGTATCAGCAACTAAAGGATAAGGTAGGTAGATTTCTTTTCCTTTAAAATTTTGAGTCAATTCTTTTTGTAAATTTTCGTCTTTTAAAGCTTGATAAAAAAATTTCTCATCTCGTTTTGAGTGCAAATAAGCATTGACAAAACTGATGGCTTTGATCATAATTTCTTCTTCTTTTCCACCTATAACTCCATAGTCTCCAGCGTGAGGGTTAAAACTTAAAATTCCTATTTTCTTAAAATGAGTTTGTTCATAAAAATTCTTTAAAAAGATACTTAATTTTTTAAAAGTGATTTTTTGACTCACCTTTGCTAGTGGAATATGTTCAGTAAATAATCCCACAAAGAGTTTATCACAACCTAACATCATAATAGTATCTTTTTTGAAAAAAGATCTTAAAGCGTCTGTGTGTCCTTTATGGCTTATATTTGCTAATTCCCAAGCTTTTTTATGTATGGGCAGGGTTAATAGGGCATGTGCATATTTTTTAAAAGTGAAATAACTTGCAGCTTTAAAACTTAAGAAAGAATAAAGTCCGCTTTTATCATCAATCTTTCCAGGGCTTATAGTAAAATTTTCATTGACTTGAAAATTTAAGGGCAAAGAAAAGCAATAAATTTTTAATCCATTTTGACTTTTAACTAACTCAAAACTAAATTCTTGACTCTCTTTAAAATAAACAATATTGGCATTTGAAATATTTAAATTGAGCAACTTTAAAGCTTGATATAATAATTTTTCATGGATAAAATAATAAGGTTCGCAAATTTCACATAAGCTTTCATGAGAGCGTATTAAAATTTCAGGACCTATTCCATTAAGATCGCCAATGCTAATTGCAATTTTTGTTTTCATCAATAAGAGCTTTCATTTCTAAAATGGCTTTTTTAAGTCCCACAAATACGGATCTTGCTATGATGCTTTGGCCTATATTTAATTCACAAATTTCATTCATCTTTACGATTTCTTTTACATTTTTATAGTTAAGTCCATGTCCAGCAGCAACTTTTAAGCCAAGTTCTGCTCCTTTTTTAGCGCAAAGTTTTAATTCTTTTAATTCTTCTTCTAAATGATTTTGAAGTTTTTTTCTATCCATTTGCAATTCTTTAAGTGCAAAAGCTGTATGTGAGATATTGGTAAAAAGAGCATTATGTAAATTCGCATAAAGTCCTGTATGAAGTTCTACAAAATCAGCATTTAATTCATAAGATTTTTCAATATCATTTAATTTTGGGTTGATAAAAAGAGAAACTTCTATATTTTCATTTTTGAGTCTTTGGATGCTTTTTTTTAGATCGGGATGGTTTAAATTTAAGCCTCCTTCTGTGGTAAGTTCCTCTCTTTCTTCTGGCACTAAAGTAACGCGTGAGGGTTTTAGAGTAAGGGCTAAATTTAAAATTTCTTCATTAATGGCACATTCTAGATTAATAGGGCTTTTGCAAAAATGGATAAGATTTTTCAAATCAAAATCTTGAGTATGGCGACGATCTTCTCTTACATGTAAAGTGATTTGATCTCCAAATTTTGCTACGATAAATGCTGCTTCTAAAAGATCAGGATCATTAACCATTCTTGCTTGTCTTAAAACAGCAATATGATCGATATTTACACCCAAAAGCATAATAATTCCTTTAATAAGTTTTTGTTATTATACTCCAAAATTTAAAAGGAAGAGTAATGTTAGGTATTGATTTGGGATCAAATACTTTAAGAGTGGTTGAAATGGATGAAAATTTTAAAAAAATAAAAGAGTATGAATTTATCATAGGTGCAGCAAAAAATTTATCTAAAAGTGGGCAAATTTCAACTGAGGCTATAGAAAAAATCAAAGAAGCTTTAAATGTTTTATCTAAAGAGCAAAATTTATGCAAAGCAAAAGCTGTTGCAACGGCAGCTTTTAGAAAGGCAAGCAATACGGATGAAATTTTTAAAGATTTAAAAGAGCAATTTGGGATCAATTTTAAGGTTATTGATGCTAAAACAGAAGCCAAAATCAGCGTTTTAGGGATGAAAAATGCTCTTGCTAATTTGGGCATGAAAGGGCGTTTTGCTTATTGTGATTTAGGGGGTGCTTCTTGCGAGTTATCTTTTAATGAACATTTTCAAAGTTTTGATTTTGGGATTATAAGTTTTTATGAAAAATGTAATTTTAAAGATGATTTTTCTACTTTTTCTTTTAAAAAAATATTGAAAAAATATCCTAATTTCTTTCATAAAATCAAAGATAAAAAATTAAAAATTCACCTATTAATTCAAGATAGAAATTTAAAAAATATAGCGTTTAAAGCTTTTGATGAGGTTAAAGAGCTTAAAAAAGTCTTTAAAAAAAGTAAAATAAAAAAAGTGGTTTTAAATTCAGGTGTTCCTACAGCCTTGGCTGCTTTAAAATGCGGTTTAGATTATGAAAGATATGACGATAAAAAAATTAATGGCCAAATTTTACACACTCAAGATTTTTTCAAATATGCATTAAAAATTTGGAACATGAGTGAAAAAGAGGCTAATTTTTATCTTGGAAAAACGCGTAAAAAATATTTAGCCGCAGGTTGTTTTTTGTTTTTTGCTATTTTTGATAAAGAAGAATTTATAGTTATCGATGAGGGTTTAAGAGAGGGGCTTTGCATAGCAAATTTATAATTTTGCAAATTCAAAAAAATGGAATTTTTCATCAAAATTAAAAAATAAAATTTTGCTTTGAGAGAGTAAATTTTCATAACTTTTTATATTTTTATTTTTAGTATATTCTAACAATTCTTCAAAACCAAAATCGATTAAAGCTTGACTTTGTTTTTTTAAATGTAAAAGTTTGAAATTTAAATTTTCAATAGTAGTTTTTAGATGATTAAAATTCACATTGTAAGTTATATCGCTTTTGCCAAAAAAATCTTTTAAAGAAATTTCAAAAGGATTAAAAACTTCGTGTTTTTGATAAATTCTTATACTGAAACGATCATTATCGAAAGTTCCATAATCAAAACCCGCAAAGATAAATTTTTCACTGATTTGATCGAGTTTTTTAAGAAAATTTTCAAGCTCTAAGCTTAATTCTCCTTTTTTTAATCCAAGTTTTTGACATCTTTGCCGTAAGCTTTCATCTATAGGCTTAAAAATGATTTGATAATCTTTTACATAAGCCATTGTATCATTGTCTATAAGCTCACAAGCAAAGCTATCAAAAAGTTCATTACAAAAAAAGAAAGCGTTTTTAAAATGACATTCTTCTAAATTATTTTTATGGATAAAATCTATGCCATCTAAGGTTTTCTTTTGTAAAATTTGTAATTTTTCATGAGGTTCTATGATAAAAAAAGAAATTTGAGAAAAAATTTCAGGCCTAAATTCAACTAAAGCGGATAAAAAATCACGACTCAAATAGCCTTCATTGGCTCCAATTTCAACGATTTCTAAAGGAAGTTTTAATGCGCCTTCATCAATGAGTTTTAAAAAATGTTTTGCCAGTAAGGTTCCAAAGAGATTTCCCACGCTTACTGCGGTGAAAAAATCTCCATTTTTACCTATTTTGCTAACATTTTTATAGTAATTTTCATGAAGCCAGATGTTAAAAAATTGACTAAATTTCATCAAACAGTGCGTTAAATTTTTTTATAAAATCCAAAGGATCCACTTGTTTTTGTGCGACAAGTATTCCAAAATGCAAATGCGGTCCACTCACCCTTCCAGTAGCCCCACTTAGCCCAATAAGTTCTCCTTTTTTAACTTTTTGTCCCTTTTTTACATTGATCTTTGAAAGATGATAATATTGAGAATAAATTCCTAAACCATGATCAATAACCACAGAATTTCCCGCATAATATCTATTTTTAGCGATTTTTACTATGCCCGAATTTGCAGCATAAATTGGAGTTCCACTTAAGGCTCTAAAATCTGTCCCACTATGGTAACTTGCGACTTTGTGATTAAAAATTCTAGCTTTACCAAAATCACTTGTAATAAAACTTGCAAGAGGTATTGCAAAAGTCCCATTGTATAAAGGTTTTGGAGTGTAGGAAGTATAGATTTCATTCGCTTCTTGAAATTCTTTTTTAATGCGTTCTTGAACGTTTTTAGGCGGAAAAACTTTATTTTTTGCTACTTGTATTTGTTCGCTTTTATAATTTCCTTCTAATGTGTTGATGATGAATTCTTGCTGTTTGTTTTTATAAATAGCGATTAATTTTGTGCTTTTTGGAGGATTTTTATAGGGTAGGGCAAAAATGGCAAGGATTTTATTTTTATTTTTTGGATGATTAAAGGTTGGAATTGTTTTATTTTGGTTTTTTAATTCTATAAAATTATTTTTATCAAGCTCTAAAAATATAGCTTGCCCTTTGATAAGTTTTATTTCTTGGGCTCCAAAAACACAAGTAAAGAAACAAAAAAGTAAAGTCAATATTTTTTTCATAAGCTAAGTTCCTTAATGTCTGCAATTTTAAGAAATTCTTGATAGATGCTAAATACTAAAGCTTGGCGATTGTTCTTAAGTTTTTCATCTTTATCATTAATCATAACAGCTTCAAAAAAGGCATCAATTTCAGGTTTTAAAGCAAATAATTTGTTAAGTTTTTCTTCAATCGTAAGAGCTTTTAAACTTTCTTTAAATGCTATATAAAGTTTTTTTTCTGCTTCTACAAATAAACTTTCATCGATGGTATTTGTAGTTTTTTGAGCGATATTAGCAAGGCGTTTAAAGGTGCTAAAATAATCACCAAAATTGCTTTTTTGACTGATTTTTGCCAAAGCTTTAATGCTTTCATCAATGGAAATAATATCAGAATTTTTTGAAACAAGAACAGCTTTGATAAAGCTAGGATTTAAATCATAAAATGTATAAATTCTTTCAAAAATAAAATCTTTTAAAATTTGCAAATTAAAATTTTGATAATTTTTTAAAGCTTTTTCTAAAAACGCATTGATATCGAAATTTTTATTTAATTTTAAAAGTATTTTTAAAATTCCATTAGCAGCACGTCTTAATGCATAAGGATCTTTTGTCCCGCTTGGAATTTTACCTATGCTAAAAAGTCCTAAAAGAGTATCAAATTTATTAGCTAAAGCAACTATGCTTGAAAATTCTGTGCTAGGAAGATCTGATTTTTCAGAATTTGGCAAGTATTGCTCTTTTATAGCTAAGCAAATTTCTTGTTCAAGTCCCATTTTGGCAGCATAATAACCCCCGATAATTCCTTGTAAATCTGTGAATTCATAAACCATTTGAGTGGTTAAATCAGCTTTGGCATAGTAAATAGCTTTAGAAATTTTTTCAAAATCATTATTTTTTAAAAATTCACATAAAATTTTTGCCAGCTCAATTTCTCTTGAGCTTTTATCACTCATTGTTCCTAGATTTTCAAGATAAACGATTTTTTTAAGCTTTTCAGGTTCTAAGCCTTTTTGTAAATCATTTTGATAAAAAAACATTGCATCGCTTAATCTTGCTCTTAAAACTCTTTCATTACCATGTATGATTTTAGAATAATCCTCACAAACCGCATTACTAACAACTATAAAATGATTGCTTAATTCATTGTTGTTAAAAACAGCGAAATAGCGTTGATTTTCTCTCATTGAAGTGATGATGACTTCATTAGGAATTTCTAAAAAGGCTTTATCAAAACTTCCAAAAAGAGCTTTTGGATATTCTGTAATGGCTACAACTTCAGCTAAGAGTTCTTTATCTTCACTAATAGTGATATTGTGTTTTATTTCGAGTTCTTTAAATTCATTTAAAATTTTTTCTTCGCGTTTTTTTGGATCAAGAATGATAAAGTTATTTTCTAAAATTTGAAAATATTCTTTGATATTTTGAAAAGGAAAGAAATCATAACTTACGCTTCTATGAACAAAGGTTTTTTTAGAACTTTTAACTCCAAAAATTTCAAATTCAACCAATTGATCGCCTAAAACACAAGCAATATTTCTAATAGCGCGTATAAATTCAAAAGAATGATCCCCCCAACGCATACTTTTTCCAAAATTTAAGCTTTTGAGGAATTTATTGATCATTTCTCCTAAAATTTCAACACTATTTTTTCCTGTCAAGGTTTTTTGATAGTATAAAACCTCTTTTCCTTTGATTTCTTTGAATTCAAGTTCATTTTCTTTAATACCCGCTTTTTCTAAAAATGCTTCACCCGCGGGAGTTAATTTGCCTTCTTTAAAAGCTATGTTTTTAGGTGCTCCTATAAATTCAGCTGTGGTATCTTCTTGCTTTTGATGAAAATTTTTATGAAGAAATACTAAACGACGTGGAGTGTAATAAAATTCAAATTCGCTCATTAAATGATATTCATCTAAAATATTTTGCCATTTTTTTTCTATATTTGGAAGTTCTTTTAATAAAGGTATAGCCGGTAATTCTTCTGTGCCAATTTCGATTAATAATTCACTCATATTTTACTTTCTTTAATATTATTGAATTTGCGTTATTTTAGCTATATTTTTTTAAAAAACTCATAAATATTTTAATAAGTATTCTTTTAAAGTTTGCACATCGCCAAATTCATTTTCTTGTAAATTTTTTTGATACCATTTAGCGTGATAATACGGAATTTTTGCATTTTTAGCACATTCTTTGTCTTTTTGACTATCGCCTATAAAAATACTAGTTTGATAAGGGGCTTCATCCATAAGAAGTTGAAGCATTTGTGGGCTTGGCTTAGGTTCTATGCCTACGCTTACACCTAAAATTTTATCAAAATATGGAATGATTTCATGCTTTTTAAGAATGCTTGTAAGCGAGCTTTGAGGCGCATTTGTTGCGATGGCTAAAAAGCAATTTTTACTTTTTAAAAATTTTAAAAGATCTATAACTCCTTCAAAGAGTATCACGCTTTGTTCATAGTGTTTGATAAAATATTTTTCAAAACCATCTTTAAAGCTAGAATGATGGAAATTGTCTATATTATAAAGTTCTTTACCCCAATCTATATTTGGAGTATTAATGATCTTAATTATTTCTTCTTTTTTTAGGGCGCTTAGATTGAGATTTGCACGAATTTCATTAACGGCGCAAGAAATTGCATTTGCACTATCAATTAAGGTTCCATCCATATCAAAAAATACATTAATCATTATAATCCTTTAAATAGTTTTTGTGTTTTTCTTTATGATTTTGATTTTTTAGCTTATCTAAAGCATTTGCAAGGCTTAAGAGTTCTTCTTTTTTTAGTGAAAAATCAAGACAAGCATTAACAAAATTTTCCAAAGCTTTACCATAGGTTGAATTTAAAATCACTGCTTGACATTTTTCTAAGTTTTTTTTGTTTTTTTGCATTCTTTCTTGAAATTTTTCTAAATCAAAATCCTCTCTTTTTAGACAAGATTTTGCTGTATTAGCAAATTTTTCTAATAATCTTAGATATTTTACTCTTAATGTTTTTTCATTGATTTTTGTCAAAATAATCCTTAGGTGTTTTTATGAATTCTGCATTCTAATGCTTCTTGAACTAAATTTCTAGCTAGAATTTTTTCTGATCTTACAATGCGAATATTATCATCAATGCTTGAAAAAAGCATTTTTTTAAGATTTCCATTAACATGGATAATAGTATCTATAGGTTTTGGATAAGATGATAAAAGTTGACAGAGCATTTCAAGTTTTGCTTCGTTAGTGATGGTGATAATTGCGACTGCACATTCTTCAATATTGGCAATTTTTAGAGTTTCTTCTTGGGCTGCATTTGCAAAAATCACATTTTCTCCGCGACTAATTCCTAATTCAACTAGATTTAAATCACTTTCTAAAACCAAATAAGGCACCCCAGTATTTTTGATTCTTTGTACCATTTCTTGACCTAAACGACCGTATCCAAAAATGACAAGATGATTTTTTAGATTGCTTTGATGGGTGCTTTGGATTGTGTTTGTATTTAGGGTAATATCTTCAACTACATTGGTAATTTTTCGTATATTGTTGAGTATAAAAGGTGTAATAATCATCGTGATTATGGAAACTACAATTAAAATTTGTGAAGTTTTAACATCGAGCATATTTTTAGCCTGCAAAAGAGAAAAAATCGCTAAAGCAAATTCTCCAATTTGTGCAATAGAAAAGGCGGTTTTTAGAGCAACTCTTTTTTTGGTATAAAGAAATAAAAATCCAAAGATTATGCTAAATTTCATAAGCATAACAATTAGGGTCAAGATGCAAATTAAAAACCAATTTTCCGCTATAACATTGAGTTGAATTTGCATACCTACTGTCATAAAAAAAAGCCCTAAAAGCAAATCTCTAAAAGGAATCAAATCCGCTTCAATTTTATGTTTATATTTTGTTTCTGCGATCAATGCTCCAGCTATAAAAGCACCCAAAGAATAGGAAAATCCAAAATAATTTGCTAAAAAACTTGCTCCAATAACCATAAATAAAATGGTACCTATGAAAATTTCTTGAGAAGAAGTTCTAATAATAAGTCTAAAAATTCGATCGACTAAATATTTTCCTATGAGAAAAAGCAAAGCGATTAAAAGGATAGCAGAAACAAGCGATGTGAGTAAAACTTGTTCTATATTTTGATTATTAGATGAGAGTATATCAACAAGCAAAAGCAAAGGGATAACGGCTATATCTTGAAAAAGTAAAATTCCTAAAGCTTTTCTTCCGTATTGCTCATTGATATCCCCATTGTCATTTAAAATTTTTAAAACTACAGCTGTGGAAGAGAGTGCTAAGGCAAAACCTACTACTGTTGCACTTTTATCTTCAAGGGAAAAAATTCCCATAACAATTAAAGTAAATACAAATCCACAAGTAAGCATTTGCAAAGATCCATTTAGAAAAACTTCTTGTTTCATAGCCATCAAATGCTTAAAAGAGAATTCAAGTCCAATAGTAAACATCAAAAAAACAATACCAAATTCAGCAATATGAGTTATTTCACCTTTGCCGCTTAAATGATAAATTTCAGAAATAATTTCTCCTGCTGCTATATAGCCAATAATAGTAGGAATTTCAAATTTTTTTAAAATGACATTTAAGACGATAGCTATTGCTGCTGCAATCAGAAAAATTTCTAGAAAATTATCCATATTTTTTTATTTTTTTTCATAAAAAATTAAATCAAAACTATTTTTATGTTTAACGACAGCCTTTGAGGCAGCACCTGGATTTTTTTGTTTGCTAAGTTCTAAACGCAATTCATCAATTAAATTTTCAAATTCATGGATTTGATTTTTTAATTTTAATATAACATCAACTCCTGCTAAATTAACTCCCATATCGCGAGTTAAACGCAAAATCAATTTAATACGATCAATATCTCTTTGAGAATAGAGTCTTATTTTGCCATCAGTCCGGCTTGGTTCTACTAATCCTTCTCTTTCGTATTGTCTTAAGGTTTGCGGATGTATGCTTAAAACCTTAGCAACAACGCTTATTAAATATACAGGTTCGTCATAATGGTGATCCATCATTTTCTCCTTATTCTGGAAGTTTTTCTTTTAAAAGTTCGATAAATTTTTCATCCAATGTTTCTGTATTGGGTAAAATAACATTTAAAATTAAATACAAATCCCCGTAAATATTATTTTTTCTATTTTGTACTCCATATCCTTTTAGGCGTATTTTTTGTCCATTTTTTGAATTTGGAGCTATGGTGATTTTTGCTTCTTTTTTATCTTCTTTAAATGTTTTAATTGTGATTTTTCCACCAAATAAAGCGGTTTTAAGTGGAATATCTATTTTTTGATATAAGTCATCATCTTCTCTTTGATATATCTTACTTTCCTCAAGTTTAACGATGATGATAAGATCTCCACGCGCCTTATTGTAAGCACTTTTTCCCTTGCCGCGAATTCTAAGTTTTTCACCTTCTTTGATTCCATGAGGAATTTTAAATTTGATATTTTCTCCTTGAAAGGTAAAATGATGTTCCCCACCTGTGATGGCTTTTTCAAAAGGAATGGTTAATTCTATAGTTGTATCCAAATTTTCTTCTTCAAAATTTCCAAATCCTCCAAATCCTTTAGAAGAAAATCCGCCAAAACGACTTCCGCGAGAAGATCCTCCAAATCCTCCTCCAAATAAATCTTTTAAAATATCATCTAAATTGATGCCACCCGTATTTCTTGAAAAATCATGAAAACTTTGCCCACCAAAGATAGAATCTCCGTACTGATCATATTGAGCACGTTTTTTTTCATCGCTTAAAATTTCATAAGCGGCATTAATTTCTTTAAATTTTTCTTCAGCTCCTTTTTCTTTATTGATATCTGGATGATATTGTCTTGCTAAGCGACGATAGGCTTTTTTTATTTCATCAGAACTTGCATTTTTAGATACTCCAAGAGTTTCATATAAACTATTCATTTTTTATCTTCCTTTGGTTGTTTAGTTAATAAAATAATTTATTTTTAGGATTAAAAATTATATCAAAAACTTTAGTCTAAGTCAATCAAGTTTTATCAATTTTTATCACTCAAGTTTTTTATTTACAATTTTGTAAATTTTTGATTTTATACTATAACTTATGTAAAAATATTTTTACAAATAAAATCATAATTAGAACATGTAAATTTTCTAATATAGAAAGGAAGAATTATGAAAAAGATTTTTTTATCAATAGGTTTAGCAAGTGCTTTATTTGCAGCAAGTATCAATTTTAATGAATCAACTTCATCAGCTAATCGTGTTAATCCAGCAGATGGTGGGGTTATATTGAGTTATCATGATTCTATTAAGGATGCTAAAAAATCAGTTGTTAATATTTCAACCTCAAAAACCATAACAAGAACAAATAATTTTAGTCCTTTGGATGATTTTTTTGATGATCCTTATTTTAAACAATTTTTCGATATCCCTCAAAGAAAAAACAAAAGTGATAAAGAGGTGATTAGTTCTTTAGGTTCTGGAGTGATCATTTCAAAGGATGGTTATATAGTAACTAATAATCACGTTGTAGAAGATGCGGATACAATCACTGTAAATTTACCAGGAAGTGATACAGAATATAAAGCTAAATTAATAGGAAAAGATCCAAAAACAGACTTAGCGGTGATTAAGATAGAAGCTAAAAATCTTTCAGCTATTACTTTTGCTAATTCAGATAATTTAATGGAGGGTGATGTTGTTTTTGCTTTGGGAAATCCTTTTGGGGTTGGCTTTAGCGTTACAAGTGGAATTATTTCAGCATTAAATAAAGATAATATCGGCCTTAATCAGTATGAAAATTTCATACAAACAGATGCGTCTATTAATCCAGGAAATTCAGGTGGTGCTTTAGTTGATAGTCGTGGATTTTTAGTAGGGATTAACTCTGCTATACTTTCTCGTGGAGGTGGCAATAATGGTATAGGATTTGCTATTCCTTCCAATATGGTTGAAGATATAGCGAAAAAACTCATTGAAAAAGGTAAAATTGAAAGAGGATTTTTAGGGGTAACCATTTCAGCCTTGCAAGGAGAAACTAAAAAAGCTTACAAAAATCAAGAAGGTGCTTTAATCACAGATGTTCAAAAAGGATCTAGTGCTGATGAAGCTGGATTGAAACGAGGAGATTTGGTGATCAAGGTAAATGGTAAGGTTATTAAAAGTCCAATTGATTTAAAAAATTACATAGGAACTCTTGAGATTGGAGAAAAAGTAGTAATTGATTATGAAAGAGATGGAAGCAATAAGCAAACAAGCTTTACTCTTAAGGGAGAAAAAGAAAATAAAGGGGTGCAGAATAATTTAATCGAAGGATTGAGTTTAAGGAATTTAGATCCTAGATTAAAAGATCGTTTACAACTTCCAAGAGATATTAACGGAGTTTTGGTAGAGAAGGTTAAGAGTAAAAGTAAAGCAGAAGAGGTTGGATTTAAAGAAGGAGATGTGATTATAGGTATAGGGCAAGATGAAATTAAAAATTTAAAAGATTTAGATCAAGCTTTAAAGCAAGTCAATAAAAAAGAATTTATGAAAATTTGGGTGTATAGAAACGGCTTTACTACTTTATTGGTGCTAAGATAATTTTACGAAAGGATTTTCCTTTCGTTATAAATTTTAGTTTAAAATTATATTTTAAGATTAATTAAAAGGAATATAATGACAAATATTCTTATGATAGAAGATGATTTAGAATTAGCTGAAATTACTGCTGAATACTTAGAAAAATTTGATATGAAAGTCGATATAGCTCATGAGCCTTATATAGGACTTTCAAAACTTGCTTTAAAAGAATATCAATTGATTATTTTAGATCTTTCTTTGCCAGGACTTGACGGACTTGAAGTGTGCGAGGAAATTCGTAAAAAGTATGATACTCCTATTATCATCTCAAGTGCTAGACATGATATTACAGATAAAGTCAATGCTTTAGAGCTTGGCGCGGATGATTATTTGCCAAAGCCTTATAATCCTAAAGAACTTCAAGCACGCATTAAAAGTCATTTAAGAAGGATTTCAAATACAAAAAGCACTCTTGCTAAAAGTGTTAAAGATCTTGTTTATGATCAATATAAACACACAATTTCAATGAAGGGACAAGAACTCATTTTAACCAATGCTGAATTTGATATTTTAAGTTATTTGATCAAAAAAGAAGGCGGGGTTGTAAGTAGGGAAGAGCTTGTGTATAATTGTTCTTCTATCAGTGAAGATTCTAGCAATAAAAGTATAGATGTTATCATTAGCCGAATTCGTCAAAAAATGGGAGATGATCCAAAAACGCCAAAATATATACATTCTATCAGAGGGATAGGTTATAAATTAACTCAATGAATAAATCTTCGATTTTTTATACCATCACTTTTATTTTTATTTTTGCTGGAGTGAGTGTTGTTTTAGGATTTTTATGGCTAATTGAATACGATCAGCAAAATTATACAAGAGAGTTAAATACAAAATATTCTTTAATTGCTAACGCTAGACTTTTGTATTTTGCTGGAGTTATCAATGAAAAAGAATTTGAAGAGCAAACAAAAAATTATAATAAAATGCAGCAAATTGAAGAGCCAAAGCAAATTCGAAAAATTCTTTTTAGCGGAGATGTTCTTGCTCGGGTTGAAGTTAATAATGGTTTAATAGAGATTATTTCTTATGACAATCAAGTTTATTTAAATATTATTTATGATGGAAAGATTAATCTTTATAAAGATCAAGATTATCAAACTTATAGATATTTTATTATAAAAGCGATTGCAGTAGCTGTTATTTGCATACTTATTTTGCTTTATATTTTTATTTTTAAAAAATTAAAACCTTTAAAAGCTTTGAAAAAACAAATTGATAAATTTGCAGAAGGAAGACTTAGTGATATTGAGGATGTTAGCACGGGAGCAGATGAAATTTCTCAAGTAAGTGAAGCTTTTTATCAAGCTATTTTGCAAATTCGAAAACTCAATCAATCACGCCAATTTTTTTTAAGAAATATTATGCATGAATTAAAAACTCCAATTACAAAAGGACTTATTACTCTTGAAATGCTAGAGGATAATAAATATAAGGAAAGATTGGATGGCATATTTAATCGACTTGAAATTTTAATCAATGAATTTGCTGCGATAGAGCAGGTAACTTCAGGAGCCGCCTTCATCAATAGAAAAAAATACAATATTTTAGATGTTTTAGATGAGGCTAAAGAAATAGCGATGCGTGATGATAATAATATTCGTATTTTTATGAGTGAAAGCTTTTTTGTTAATGTGGATTTTAAACTTTTTACAACAGCGATTAAAAATATGATCGATAATGGCATCAAACATTCTCAAGATGGTTTTGTGGAAATTTGCATTAAAGATAATTATATATGTTTTAAAAATTGTGGCCCTGAACTTAATAATACCTTAGAATATTACACTCAAGCTTTTACTCAAGGCACAAAGCAAAAATCAAGTTTCGGGCTAGGGCTTTATATAGTTAATACGATTTTAGAAGCCCATGATATGAAACTTGATTATGATTATAAAGATGGCGCGAATCATTTTTATTTTATCGGTTTAGATAATATTATAGTAAAAGAATAATTTTTTTAAAAAAAATTGCAAAAAATCTTGACAAAGGCATTAATTTTAAATATAATTACATTTTTAAAACTTTGATGTTCCGGATTAGCTCAGCGGTAGAGTAGTCGGCTGTTAACCGATTGGTCGTAGGTTCGAATCCTACATCCGGAGCCACTTTTTATTTAACTTAATTAATATTCTATTTATTTTTTTTCTTTATGTGTTTTTAGATTTATTGATTATTAGTAATAAAACAATTATTTTAGATTATTTTTTTAAAATTTTTTATTTTAAAATTAGTTTTTGAGATTTTTAAATTTACAAACTAAGAATACTCTTTATAAAATTTTATAGATTGTTTGCAAATTTTACAAGTAAAATTATGCCCTTGTGATATTATTTCTTGATGA
The DNA here is from genome assembly GCF_020135895.1 of Campylobacter sp. 2457A. NCBI lineage: Bacteria > Pseudomonadati > Campylobacterota > Epsilonproteobacteria > Campylobacterales > Campylobacteraceae > Campylobacter > Campylobacter sp. 2457A. The sequence goes on from NZ_JACHTO010000004.1 coordinate 68,963, forward strand.
ATATTACAAGGAACATCATGAAATTTACCTAAGCAGTTACAAGTATAAAGATAAAACTGAGGAAGCTTGTTTTCTTTATCTTCTGCTTTAAAATCAACATCTTTATTATTATCTGTAGCTAATAAAGAATTCCTCCATTGTTTAACTTTCATATCTTCACATAATATATGCTCTAAAAGCCATTGTTTGGTGATTGTGTAAAGTTTCTCCTTAAGATCGTTAGTTGATTTAATATTTTTAATTGCTTTTATCATATCTTGAATAATTACTTTGTGTATTTTACGATGTTCTTCCAAATTCGGATAATCAATTAGTTGCATATATTTTTCTTCATCGCTAAAATGATCTTTCATATAATTAAAAAATTCAGTTAAAAGATCTTTTATATCATTTCTGCTTACAGATTTTTCTGATATAGCCTCAACTTTTGCTGCAAGTTGAAAAAGTTTTTTATGCTGGTCATCAATTTTAGCATTATTGACGCTATATTTCTTAATCCATTTTGGAAGCATTTTAATCCTAGTAATAAAAAATTATTTTTTTGTAATAAACATTATAAAAAAATTTAAATAAAAATTTATTTAAAGAATTAATAAGCATTTTGTTATAATTAATATATGAAAGAGTTTAGAATTATTAGGAAAGATTTAAAATTATGGCAACAAAAATTTTGCTTTTAGAAGACGATTTAAGCTTAAGCGAAATTATAGAAGAATTTTTAAGCGATGAAGGATATGAAGTTAGTGTTTGTGCTGATGCCCAAGAAGCTTTAAATTTAGCCTATGAAAAGTATTTTGATTTGTGGATTTTAGATGTTAAAGTTCCATTAGGAGATGGTTTTTCCTTGCTTAAAGATTTACGCAGTTGCGGAAAAGAAACACCCGCTATTTTTATGACTTCCTTAGATACAGTAGATGATTTAAAAGAAGGCTTTAGTTCAGGTTGTGATGATTATATAAAAAAGCCTTTTGAATTAGCCGAACTTGCTATACGTATAAAAGCCTTGTTGAAAAGATCTTTTTCTCATAAGAATGAAGATTTTGAAGATTTGGGCAATGGTTTTAAATTTAATTTTACATCTCAAATTCTTTTTCATTTTGATAAACCCTTATCTTTGCCAAGTAAAGAGATTAAACTTTTATCTTTATTGTTAAAAAATAAAAATATTTTTTTAAGTGCAGAAAAGATTTTTGAAGAACTTTGGGATTACAATGAAGAGCCAAGCGAACTTAGTTTAAGAGCTTATATTAAAAATTTAAGAAAATTATTAGGCAAAGAAAAAATTATCAATCAAAGAGGTCGAGGTTATCGTTATGAGTAAAAAAGTTATCAGGCAAATTTTACTCATTTATCTTACAACAACAGGTTTTTTCTTAGCTTTCTTTTTTGTCATTTGGTATCAAAAATTGTATGAAGAATTGGTGATTTTAAGGAGTGGTTCTTTAAGAGAAATTCATAGAAATATCGTGATTAATATTATCAATTCTCGCTTTACCCCGATCGCTACAAGTGCTAAAAATATAGCAGAAAGTTCAGGATTGAATTTTGCAATTTTTGACAATAATCATACGATTTTTAATAATCTAAATTTTGATTTTAGAAAAGCAAAAATTGAATTTAAAGGAAGGGGAATTTATGATGGAAAGGTATTTTTTATTTTTCCTATGAGTACGGATTTGTATTATTTGCAATACTCAAGAAATGAGGATTTAACCCAAGAAAATGGCTTAAAGGTTTTAATTCAAGGAGAAGATGTTAGCAAGGAACTTTTTTGGATTAGAGTTAAGGTTTTTAGTTTTTCTTTTTTAGCTTTTTTTGTTTTAGGACTCATTGCTTATATATTAGTTAAAATTGCTTTAAGGCCTTTAGAGGATAAAATTACTGTTTTAAATCGATTTATCAAAGATTCTACACACGAATTAAATACGCCTTTAAGTGTTATTTTAATGAGTATAGAGCAACTCGAACGGCAAAATTTAGATAACAATAAATTTAAACGTATAAAAATTGCAGCAAAAAGTTTATCTCAAGTATATTCTGATTTGGTTTTTTATAATTTTCCTAATACTTTAGAAAGTGAAAAAGAAGAATTTAATCTCAAAAATTTACTTGAAGAAAGGATAGAATATTTTAAATTATTTTTTGAGCAAAAAAAGATCAATTTAGATCTTAAATTGGATAATGAAGTTATGATTTTTGCTACTAAAAATCAAATTTCAAAACTTTTGGATAATCTTTTAAGCAATGCCATTAAATACAATAAAAAAAATGGAACTATTTTTATAAAACTAAAAGATAATTTTTTAAGTATCGCTGATACGGGTTGTGGCATTTCAAAAGAGAATTTGAAATTTATTTTCGATCGCTACGCAAGATTTAACAAAGATCAAGGAGGTTTTGGTATAGGCTTATCGTTAGTAAAAAAGATTTGCCATGATAATAATATAAAGATTGTTTGTGAATCTATAGAGAATGAAGGAAGTGTTTTTAAATTAAGTTGGTGAAAATCAAGCCAGAAAGCTGACTTGATTTTAGCTTAGGTAGAAATTACATCATTCCACCCATGCCTCCCATTCCACCCATGCCACTCATATCAGGCATAGCAGGTTTGTCTTCTTTAATTTCGCTGATGGTTGCTTCAGTCGTTAAAAGCATACTTGCTACAGATACTGCATTAAGTAAGGCAACTCTTTCTACTTTAACAGGATCGATAATACCAGAAGCAAACATATCTACATATTCGCCTTTAGCAGCATCAAAACCTGTATTTTCGTCTTTTGTATTTTCTACAGTATTAACAACAACGCCTGCATCAAAACCAGCATTTTCAGCAATTTGTCTTAAAGGTGCTCTTAAAGCTCTTTCTACTATTGCAGCTCCGATAGCTTCATCGCCTTTAAGATCTAGTTTGATTTTTGATTTTGCTTTAATAAGTGCAGCGCCACCACCAATTACTATACCTTCTTCAACAGCAGCTTTTGTTGCGCTTAAAGCATCATCAACGCGGTCTTTTTTCTCTTTCATTTCAGTTTCAGTTGCAGCTCCAACTTTGATTAAAGCTACGCCACCGCTTAATTTTGCAAGTCTTTCTTGTAATTTTTCTTTATCATAATCACTTGTTGTTTCAGCGATTTGAGCTTTGATTTGATTGATTCTTGCATCAATATTTGCTTTTTCACCTACACCATTTACGATAGTTGTATTATCTTTATCGATGATCACGCTTGAAGCTTGTCCTAGATCTTCTAAAGTTGCACTTTCTAAAGTTCTTCCAAGCTCTTCAGAAATCACTTCTCCGCCTGTTAAAATAGCAATATCTTCAAGCATAGCTTTTCTTCTATCGCCAAAACCAGGTGCTTTTACAGCTGAAATATTTAAAACACCTCTTAATTTATTAACAACTAAAGTTGCAAGTGCTTCACCTTCAATATCTTCAGCGACGATTAAAAGAGGTTTACCTGTTTTTTGAATTTGCTCTAAAATTGGCAATAAATCTTTTAAGCTTGATATTTTTTTATCATAAAGTAAAATGTAAGGATTTGAAAGTTCTACCAACATTTTATCTGCATTTGTGATAAAATAAGGGCTTAAATATCCTCTATCAAATTGCATACCTTCAACAACATTTAATTCATCATTAATTGACTTAGCTTCTTCAACAGTTATTACGCCGTCTTTGCCTACTTTTTCCATAGCATCAGCGATTAAATTTCCGATTTTTTCATCAGAATTTGCTGAAATAGTAGCAACTTGAGCTATTTCTTTTTTATCTTTAACTTCACGAGAAAGTTTTTTAAGTTCAGCTACGATAGCTTCACAAGCTTTATCCATACCGCGTTTAACTTCGATAGGATTAGCTCCTGCTGTGATATTTCTTAAGCCTTCTTTGAAAATAGCATGAGCTAAAACAGTTGCCGTTGTTGTTCCATCACCTGCTTGATCAGCTGTTTTGCTCGCAACTTCTCTTACTAAAGAAGCACCCATATTTTCTAAAGAATCTTTTAATTCAACTTCTTTAGCAACACTAACACCGTCTTTTGTGATTGTTGGAGCACCAAAGCTTTTTTGGATTAAAACATTGCGACCTCTTGGCCCCATAGTTACTTTTACAGCGTCATTTAATTTTTTAACGCCCTCATAAAGTTTATTTCTTGCTTCATCTGAAAAAATAATTTCTTTTGCCATCGTTAATCCTTTTTTTAAATTATTTTAAAATTCCTAAAATATCATCTATATTTAGTACTAGATACTCATCATTGTCAAGTTTAATTTCAGTTCCGCCGTATTTGGAAAACATAATTTTATCACCACTTGATATATCACTTATTTCTTTACTTACTGCAATTACCTCTCCCATTAGTGGTTTTTCTTTAGCATTATCTGGTATAATTATACCTGAAGATGTTGTTTTAGTTTCTTCTACGCGTTTGATTAAAACACGTTTTCCTAAAGGTTGAAAATTCATTTTGTCCATCCTTATATAATATTGATTTCTAGCACTCTTTAATTTAGAGTGATAAAATCATACTATAAAAAATGAATTTTGTCAATACTTTTAGTAAAAATATTTATATAACTTTAGTTAAATTGACTAAAGTTTTTTTATAAATTAACTTATAAGGATAAAAAAATGAAAAAAATTTTCTATACAATATTTGCTTTAATTGCGGTGCTTATAATAGCTTCTTATGTGATATTATTTACAGGCTTTGGTAATGGTATCGTTGCCAATATAGCTCAAAATAAGATCAAAGAAAGTTCTGGACTTGATGTAAATATTACGCGTTTTAAACTTCGTTTTTCTAGTGTTGATCTTCAGCTTAGTTTGGCCAATATGGTTAATCTTGATTTGTATGGAAAATTAAATCTTTTTAAATTAGGTTTTGATCTTGATTATATCGTTAAATTAAATAAAAATTATGCTCAAAATTTAGGTTTAAATTTAAAAGAAAATTTAGCTTTTGGAGGGAAAATTCAAGGAAAAGCAAGTGATTTTACTGCTAATGGTAAGGGTTATTTGTTTGGATCTGATGTTTTATTAAATGCACGCATTTATGATTATTCTCCTATTGCTTTAAATTTAAGTGCTCAAGATATGCAAATTTCAGAATTGTTAGGGCTTTTTGGTCGAGCAAATTTAGCAAAAGGAACTTTAGATATAGCAAGTAAAATCAGTGCAAAAGATTTAAAACCTGATGGGAATATTATAATAAAACTTGATAATAGTTATATAAACTATGCCATGATTAAAAAAGAATTCGGATTAGACTTGCCTGAAAATTCAAATTTAAAAGCTCAAATTTTGGCAAATATAAAAGACGATAAAATTTATGCTATAAGTAAGGTTTATAATGATTATTTAAATTTGCAAACTCAAAAAACTTTATATAATTTATCTAATAATACTCTTTTTACTGATTTTGATTTAAAAATTCCTAGTCTGGCTAAACTTGAAAAACTGACAAAAACAAAATTAAATGGTAATTTACAAACCATAGGAGACTTAAGTTTGGCGAACAATTCCTTACAAACTTTGAATGCCAATGTTATAGGATTGGGCGGTGAAATTAAGGCCGGTTTTAAAAACAATCAATTACTCGCTCAAATTGATAATGCAGATTTAGGAAAAATTTTAGCCATTGCTGGGTATGGCAGCTTGATTGATGGTAGTTTGAATGCTAATTTAAGCAGCATAGGGCTTGATTTTGCAAATTTTAACGCTGAAGCAAAAGTCAATAATGCAAAAATAAACACCGAGGAGCTTAAAAAAATCGCCCATATAGAACTTCCAAATACAAGTTTTAGTTTTAATGCAAAAGCGGTTGGTAAAAATAGCAATATTGCTTACAATGCAATTTTGGCTTCTAATTTATTAAATATCAAAAAATTATCTGGAACTTATAATCTAAAAAATAAAGAACTCAATACAGATTTAAATTCTTTTATCGATGATTTATCCCAATTTAGTGCTATTGCAGGACAAAAACTACAAGGTAATGCAGAGTTAAACGCAAAAGCTCATCTTATAGGATCTAAGATAAAAAATTTAAGCGCGGATGCAAATATTGCTAATGGAATTATAAAAGCAAATTCTAATGGTGAAAAATTGGATTTAGATATTAATAAACTTGATCTTTCAAAGCTTTTGGTGATTGTAGGCATGCCAAATTATGCAAGTGGAGATATTAATGCAAAAGCACATTTGGATAATGTTGATTTTAAAAATTTAAATGGTAATTTGAATTTAAAAGTCAAGGGTATTTTAAATTCTGTAATTTTAAGTAAAATTTTAAATAAAAAATTTCCAAATAATGTAAATTATGATCTAAATTCAAATATAGTTTTAAAAAATAATATCGCTCAATTTGACAATGCTTTAAATTCTACCTTAGCCAATCTTACACATTTCAAAGGCAGTTTTGATATCAATAAAATGAATTTAAAATCCAATTTTGTTTTAGACGTTAATGATTTTTCTAAATTAGGATTTTTGCTAGATAGAAAACTTAAAGGTTCTGCGAGTTTTAATGGTGATGTTAGCTATGATAAAACTTTAAATTTTAATATCATGAGTAAAAATTTATTCAACGGAGCTTTAAACGCAATTTTAAAAGATAATATTATTAATGCTGATTTAAACAATGTAGATTTGGATACTTTAGCCCAAGGAATAGGTGTTATGGATGTTTATCAAGGCAAGGCTAATGTAAAAGCAAATTATGATATATCAAATGAAAAAGGTGAGGTCAATTTAGATATCAAAGAAGGAAAGCTTAAGCAAAATGCAATTACTACGGCGTTAAAAGTTTTAACTTTTAAAGATTTTACTCAAAAAGTTTTTCATACGGCAAACGCAAAAGCATTAATCAATAAAGAAAATATAAAGCTGAATTTAAATATGCAAGCTGATAATGCTAGTATTCTTATAAATTCAGGAGAGCTTAATTCAAAAAGTGGTTCTTTAAATCTTCCTTTTAATGCTAAAATCGATAAAGTTGATTTTAAAGGAAATATTACAGGAACGACTGATAATCCTAAAATAAAATTAGATGCAAGCAGTGTTGTTGATTCTGTAAAAAATATATTTGGTGTAAAAAACAATGATGCTACGGATAAAAATAAAAAAGTGGATAAAGCAATTAATAAGATAATAAACAAGATATTTTAAGGAAATTTAATGTTTAACGGTCTTATAAGAGAAATTGCACAGGTTGTATCTTATCAGAATAATATTTTAAGATTAAAAGCGCATTATAAACCGAATTTAGGAGATAGTATAGCCGTTAATGGGGCTTGTTTAAGTGTAACAAAAATTCATCATGATGGTTTTGAGGTTGAGCTTTCTCATGAAAGTCGTTTGCATATAGCGGTGCAAAATTTAAAAGAAAATGTCCATATAGAGCCGGCTTTAAGGTTTGGAGATAGAATCGATGGACATTTAATGCAAGGACATATTGATTTTATAGGAACACTAGAAAAAATTCATCAAGATGAAAATGGGGTGGATTTTTTTATTTCCTTACCTAAGGATGCGATGAAATTTGTTGCCTCTAAGGGTAGTATAGGGATTGATGGGGTGAGTTTGACTGTGAATGAGGTTTTTGAAAATCAGATCAGATTGACTATTATTCCTATTACTTTTAGAGAAACTCTTTTTAAAGGATATAAAGTAGGTAGAAAAATCAATATCGAAACTGATTTACTTGCTAGATATATACACGCACAACTAAAAGACACTAAGGAAATATCATGGAAAGAAATAGACAAAATTTCTTATCTTTATTAGACAATGAAAAAGTAAGTGTTTTTTGTGCTTATGATCAAGATTATAATATTTTTAGAGCTAACTCTTTTAAGCAAAATTTATTTTCCCATCTGGGTTTTGAGGGTATTTTAGAATGTGTTTTTATGGATCAAATTCATTCTGATTTGGTACAAAATTATGATACAAATTTAAAAGATCTAACCTGCGATGGTTTAATCACTAAGAAAATAAATACCGCACTTTGTGTTTTAAGTGCTGATTGCTTACCTTTGTTATTGTATCATGAAGATGGCATTATAGCGGCTTTACATTCTGGTAGAAAAGGAAGTTTTGAAAATATTTTAAAAAAATGTGTAGATAAGATTATTTTAGAAAATCCAAATTTAGATAAAACTAAATTTCATCTTTTTATTATGCCAAGTATTTGTTGGAAAAATTATGAAATTAGTGGAGATATTTTAAATTTTGCAAAGCAAAATTTAAAAGATTTTTTATTAGATAATCGGTTAGATTTGAAATCTTTAGTCAAATTTCAAGCTAAAAATTTAAATATAAATCATATTTTAGACTCTGAAATTTGTAGCTTTGAAAACAAAGATTTTTTTTCTTATCGTAGAAATAAAACACAAAAACGTTTTGTGAGTGTGATTTATTTAAAGGATTGATTTAATGTATGAAAAAAAAGATTTAAGGGTTTTAAAGATCATTCAAAAGGCTAGAGAATTTGGTGATTTGGATCTATGTAATGAAATTTTAGTTCATCAGCTTGTTAATTCAGTTTTTAATGAAATAGAGTCTAAAGAAAAAGAAGAGCTGATCGCTCTTTTAAATTCTTTAATAGAAGCTAAAGACAAGGCTTTGCTTAGCAATTAATTTAATTCTATATAATTTTCAAAATCTTCTTCTTTTGGAGGATTTGGTTGATGATTGTTTAAAGCCTCTTGAACAGTTTTTTCATATTGGGCTATAGTGTTTTCAAATTCCTCTTTTTGTTTTCCTTTTAATTCAGACTTGGCAATTTTTACAACTGATGCTGGATTAATGGCTTTGTTATTAAGATATACTCCAAAATGTAAATGAGGGCCTGTACTCATTCCTGTTGATCCTACATAGGCAATGATTTGTCCTTGATTGACTCTTTGACCTGTTTTTATTTTAGCAAAACGACTTAAATGTGCATATAAAGTTGTATATCCTCCTTCATGCTTTACCTGCACAACGTTTCCATATCCTCCTTTTGTTCCAACAAAAATAATCGTTCCCTTGCCAGCGCTTTTAACAGGTGTGCCAGTAGGTGCAGCATAATCTATACCAAGATGTGCGCGGTAACGTTTAAGTATAGGATGATATCTTGCAGTACTAAAAGGAGAAGAAATTCTTATATAATTAACAGGTTTTGTCAGTAAAAAATTATCTAATTCTCTACCTTGTCGATCATAAAAAGTATCATTGTAGGAGAAAACTTCTTGGATATTTTTATTAATTTCCACCGTGGCCATTTTAATTGTAATATCCCCCCATAGTTTTCCCATACGTCTTTTTTGCTCATAATAAAGCGTTATTTCATCTCCTTTTTGGATATTTCTAAAATTGATCCCTTTAAAAGCTCGAACCATTGCACGAGCTAAAGTGCTACTTCCACTTTCTTCATAAACATCTTGATAGGCTGAATTTTTAATGGTTAGATGTAAAATTCTATTGTCAATTTGATAAATAATTGGAGTAAAGGTTAGTACATATTGATTATTTTCATTTTTATAAATATGAATTTGCAAATCATCACTTATCGGGATTAAAACTTGCTCTATATTGTTATTATCGTCTTTTAAAATTTGATATCTTGTTTTATAAAGTATATCAGAAGCAAGCTCTTGATCTTCTTTATCAAGTCCATAATAAAGCGACATCGGAATAGAATTTCGTTGTAAAAATTTAAGTAAAGTATCTCCATTATCCCAAGTTAATTCTTCAACGCTTAAGGCGGCAAAACTTTGAATAACAAATATAAATAAAAGTAAAATTTTTCTCATAAAAAACCTTGATTTTTATAGATTTGAAAATTTAAAATCTATATTTTACTTTATTTTTCTTACAATTGCTTAACAAAAAAGGAATATAATAATACAAAATTATTTTTATAAGGAGTAAAGTTTGCTTAGATTTATAGCACTTTTTCTAACATTAAATCTCACTTTATTTGCCGCAAATTTCGACTTAAAACCTTTTAAAACCGAGCTTTTAAAAGTGAATGATATCTATGGCTATATTAAAGATAGTCCAGAAATTCAAATCAATTCTAGTGGCGTTGTATTACAGCAATTTAAAAATTCTAAAAGCATTATTGCTAGAGCAAGTGTGATCGCTAAAGAAAATGGTCTTGCAAAATTAGAATTTAGTGTTTTTTCAGATTTGAAACAAGAAGCTTTACCATTACCAAATGTTTTACCTAAAAGTGGCGATGAGGTGGTTTTAAATTTTCTTTATGATAGAGGGGTGATTGTTGCTCCAGATGAAAAAACTTATAATGATTTGGTGTCAGATTTTCCTCAAATTTATTTTACCCATATAGATATCTTTGGAGCACAATTGATTAGAAGTTCTACCGTTGCGCCAAAGCGTAGTGATTTTAGAAAATTTTGTGCGGATAATGCGGTGGGTATTTTAATTTTTGCCTTAGAAGATAAAGCTAAAATAATTGATTGTCAAAATTTCAATGAACTTTATGAATTTCCTATTGAAAAAGCATCTAGTGTGCAAATTCCTTTTTATTCTCGCGTGAGTGGATATAGGACTAATTTTTTTGATTTTAATGCGCAAGAGATGAGTGATTATTACCGTTATTATAATGCTTTGATTGATTTTTCTAAGGTTTTAGCGGATTAATGAAAGAAGAGTTTAAGCAATATTTTATCAAGCTTTTAGGCAAAGAAAATGCCTATTTTGATCAAATGCACAAAATTGCTTATAGTTATGATGCAACTAAAAATCATTATCTACCCGATGGTGTGCTTTTTCCAAGAAATGAAGAAGATATTTCCGATATTTTAAAATTTTGCAATAATAGAGATATCATCGTAGTCCCACGCGGTGCTGGAACCGGTATGAGTGGGGGTTCTTTGGCTGTTAATGGTGGTTTAATTTTAGCCTTTGAAAAGCATATGAATAAAATTTTAGAAATCGATTTGGATAATTTAGTTGCCGTTGTTCAACCAGGCGTTATAAATATGCATTTACAAAAAGAAATTGCTAAATACGGACTTTTTTATCCGCCTGATCCTGCTAGTATGGAGCATTCAAGTTTAGGTGGCAATGTCAGTGAAAATGCCGGTGGAATGCGTGCAACAAAATATGGAATTACAAAAGATTATGTTTTAGCTTTAAGAGCGGTTTTGCCTAATGGGGAGATAATTTCTGCAGGCAAACGGACTGTAAAAGACGTTGCAGGTTATAATTTAGCAGGAATCTTAATCGCTAGTGAGGGTTCTTTAGCGGTGTTTAGTGAGCTGACATTAAAATTGGCCGCTTTGCCTAAATTTAAAAAAACAGCCATGGGAATTTTTCCAAATGTAAAAAGTGCTATGAATGCCGTTTTTAAAACTCTAGCAAGTGGAGTTACTCCCGCTTCAATGGAATTTTTAGATAATCTTAGCATTTGTGCAGTGGAGACTAAATTTAATATAGGATTGCCTATAAAAGCTGGAGCGATTTTGGTTGTTGAGGTGGATGGCAATATTGAGGCGTCTATCGATGAGGATTTGAAAATAATAAAGCATTATTTTTTAGAAGAAAATGCAAGTGAATTTAAGATCGCTAGAGATGAAAAAGAGGCTAAAGATATATGGTTTGCTAGAAAAAATTGCTCTCAAAGTATTGCTATGTATGGAAAATTAAAACTAAATGAAGATATCACCGTTCCGCGATCAAAACTTCCTGATTTGTTAGAAGGCATTGCTGAAATTTCAAAAAAATATGGTTTTAAAATTCCTTGTTTCGGTCACGCAGGTGATGGCAATGTGCATACTAATATTATGGTTGAAGATAAAAACGATCAAGAGCAGGTTAAAAAAGGATATTTGGCTGTAGAAGAGCTTTTTAAACTCACGATCAAACTCGGTGGGACTTTAAGTGGGGAGCATGGTATAGGAATTTCAAAGGCGTCTTTTATGAATTTGGCATTTTCTAATGCTGAAATGAATTTGATGAGAAATATAAAAAAAGCCTTTGATCCAAATAATATACTTAACCCTTTTAAAATGGGACTTTAAAGGAATGAAAATTTGAAAAGAATTTTTAATATTTTATTGAGTATTCGCGATAAAGAAATTTTAAATTATGCTGCTGCGCTTAGTTTTTATACTATATTGTCTTTAATTCCGATTTTATTTATATGTTTTTCTGTTTTTACTCAAATTTCAAGTTTTAAAATATATTATGAAAAAGCTAAGCGTGTTATTTTTGCTTTTTTAATTCCTGCTCAACAAGATATAGTGGCTACTTATTTAGATACTTTTTTAAAAAATAGTGTTAATCTAGGCATAGTGGGTCTTATAGCGATGACTTTTACTTCCTTAGCGTTTTTTTCTGGTTATGATTTTGTTATCAATCGTATCACTAAAAGCGAACCTAAAGGAATTTGGCAAAGCATTAGTTCTTATTGGACTTTATTGACTCTCGTTCCTTTGGGACTCGGGCTTAGTTTTTATATTTCTGGTTTTATTCAGCAAACTTTGGATGATTATAAAATAGGATTTAATTTTTTTGAAATTCTACCCTTTGTGATTGTTTGGGGTTTGTTTTTTATATCTTATTCAAGTTCTGTGCATAAAAGTTCTTTGAAAAGTTTATTTCTTGTGTCCTTTAGTGCAAGTGCTATTTGGTATATCGGAAAGAATTTATTTGTTTATTATGTAGTTTATAATAAAACCTATGCAAGTGTTTATGGATCTTTTTCTACTATACTTTTTTTCTTTATTTGGATTTATATTTCCTGGATAATTTACCTTTTTGGACTTAAGGTTTATTTTTTTCTAAATCACAATGATAATGAAGGGAAGAAGGTTAGAAAAAATACAAAAAAGAGCTAATAATTTAAAACGAATCGACAAAAGTGAAGCTCCAAGATAACTGATAAAAATCCAAAACGGAATTTGAACATTGCTTGCATAAAATTTAAAATCAAAAAATTCTTTCAATGCAAAATCAAATAGATCTCCAATTCCAATAAAATGTAAAATCAAACTTAAGGGATAAAATATTACAAAGATAGCGCTTAAAAATATGGATAAAATTTGTTGATAACTAATCAATGGAAAGAAATAAATAACGGGTAAAGTCATAGCAAAAAAAGTCCATATATTTAAAAAAAGTACATTGAAAAAAGCGTTAAAAGATTTTGAAAAATGATGTAAATATAAAAAAATATAAAAAACTCCCATGATGGAAAATAAAAATCCCACGCTAAATAAAAGCTTAGGATAGCAACAAATACAAATAAAAACACTGGCAAAAAGTGTGAAAAAATTAAGCACTTTGATATTTTTACAAATAAGATAAAATCCAAAAATAGCCATAGTTAAAGAACGCACATAGGAAGGAACAAAGCCTATAATATAGGTATAAGAAAAAAGCAAAATAAAAATTAAAATACTTAAATCAAAACGCAGATTTCTATAAGGAAAATATTTTTTTTGAAAAAAGCTATAAATTGGAGTTAGGATAAAAAATATCAAACTAAAAATAAGACCGATATGATATCCGCTAATGGCGATTAAATGAGCAATTCCATAATAATTAACATCATTTCTTAAATCTTTAGATATAGGCAATGCAAAAAATAAAGCCCCATAAAATTCGCGAATTTTTTCATTTGTATGTTGATTTAAAAAATAAGAAATAATAGCATTTTGTTCTTTTATTTTTAGCTTTTCAAGATCATAACTAGGCACATAAAAAATTTGACTAAGATAATCTTTAAAAGTGACATTTTCAGCAATGATTTTTAAATTTAAAAGTTGATTATTGCTTAAATTTAGATCTTTAAAACTTGTCGTGTAAAAAGTAAAATCTTTTGTTTGTATTTTTAAAATCCAATATTTTTTATTCTTTTTGTTGTATTTTGTATAATTTTGCAAAAGAATAGCGTTTTCTATGAGATAGTGTTTATTTTTTTTAAACAATGAAAAATTGTAATATTGTAAAGCTATGTTGAAAGCAAAAATAATGATTCCAAACAAAAATATATAGCGAAATTCTTTAAAATGATTAAAAAAAGAATTTCGCCAAAGCATTATTTTTTAGAAAATTTAGCCAAATAAAACCAAATAATTCCAGCTAATGCTAATAAAAAAAGAGGAGCAATATAAGGATATTTTCCTAATTGAGTAAAGATTTCTTCTATAATATGACCAAAAATATATGCTGCTAAACCTAAGATGATTGACCAAATCAAACTTGCAAAAGCGTTAATGAATGCAAATTTTGTAAAATTATATTTTGCTATTCCAGCCGCTATAGGTATGAAAGTTTTTAATCCATAAATAAATTTTTGCACGATAAGTAAAATCGTGCCGTATTGTTTGATTTTTATTGTTGCTAGTGCAAGTTTGCGTCGATGGTTTTTAAAATAGGGCATGATGTCTTTTTTGTAATATTTTCCAAGTATAAATAATAAAGTAGAACCTAAGGTATTTCCTAAAAAAGCTAGAAAAATACATAGGCTAATTTCCATTTTTCCTTGAGAGCAAAGTATTCCAGCGGCTAAAATTCCAACCATACCGCCACCTAAAGAATAAAAAAACAGGACTATATAGCCATATTGGATCAAGGTATCAACCATATCTTGCATTATAAGTCCTTATTTGGCGTATTCTATAGATCTTAATTCCCGTATGACATTAACTTTAATTTCTCCAGGATATTGCATTTTTTCTTGAATTTCATTGGCAATTTCTTTAGCCAGTAAAGCACTTTCATCATCATTGATCAATCTTGCATTAGCAATGACGCGAATTTCTCTACCTGCATTGATAGCATAAGCATTTTTAATCCCATCTTTACTTTTAGCGATATCTTCTAGTTCTGTGACTCTTTTTAAGAAGGCTTCTAAGACTTCTCGTCTTGCACCAGGTCTTGCTGCGCTTAAGGTATCAGCCGCACACACAGCAGCTGCTTCGATGCTTGTTGCTTCTTCATGTCCGTGATGGGCATAAATCGCATTGATCACCACAGGGTGTTCTTGATAACGCTTACAAAGCTCTCCACCTAAATCAACGTGTGAGCCTTCATAATCATGCGTTAAAGCTTTTCCAATATCGTGTAAAATTCCAGCCCTTCTAGCTAAATTTTCATCACCCCCGCATTCAGCCGCAATAATTCCTGCTAAATGAGCGACTTCTAAAGAATGTGCCAAAGCATTTTGTCCATAACTTGCACGATATTTAAGTTTTCCAATCAATTTAACAATCTCTGGATGAACTTTACTCAATCCCAAATCCATAACGATGGTTTGACCTTCTTCTAAAATAGCATTGTCAAATTCTTGACACACTTTATCATGAACTTCTTCTATACGTGCAGGTTGAATTCTTCCATCTTGAACAAGCAATTCTATCACCTTTGTAGCAATAGCACGACGATAAAGATTAAAGCAGCTTACTATGATGGCTCCAGGTGTATCATCGATAATAATATCAACCCCTAAAACCATTTCTAAAGTTTTTACATTACGTCCTTCTTTGCCTATGATGCGTCCTTTTAACTCATCACTTTTGATATTGATCACATTGATAAGTCTTTCAGCGGCAAATTCTCCTGCAAAACGCGAAGTCGCTTGAGCTAGGATATAATTAGCTCTTCTTTTGGCTTCATTTTTGGCTTCTTCTTCATATTTTCTTACTACGTGTGCGATTTGGCTACGTGAAGTTTCTTCAACTTTTTTAAGGATAATTTCACGTGCTTCATCTTGAGTTAGTCCTGCAGAACATTCTAAAATATTAAGCAAATCATGAAGTTTTGACTCATATTGAGTTTTTACTTTTTCAGCATCTAGGTGCAAATCTTGAATTTGTCTTTTAGTATGCGTGAGTTTTTCTTCATTTTCTTTTATTTTTTCTTCTTGAATTTGAAGTTTTTGTTCTTTTTTGGATAACTCATCAAATTTTTGATTATAGTCTCTTTGAATTTTATGAATTTTATCTTCATATTTTTTCTTTGCTTCAAGTTCTGCATTGAGTATAGAATTTTTAGCATCTTTAAGAGTAAGTTCAGCTTCGTGCTCTATAGCTCTTGCTCTTGCTTTAGCTTGCTCAACAAAAATTTCATATTTAGCATCGTTAATTTTTTTAACAATTAGGTATCCGATTGCGATGCCTATTATAGCGGATACAAATGCGATTATCGACTCTATCATTTTTTCTTTCTTTCCTATAATATTTTCTATAAGGATTGATATAAAATTCACCCATAATATCATGTTCTTGAGTGATTTCTTTCTCACTCAAAGCATGGATACTTTGAGTAAAAATTATATTAGGCTTATAATGTAAATTTGAGAAAAATCTATCATAAAAACCTTGCCCATGTCCTATTCTTTTTAAATTTTTATCTATCCCAATAACAGGGACAATAGCTAGATCAATTTTAGCTTCTAAAAAAGAATTCATAGGCTCTAATATTCCAAACCTTTTTTTAACAAAAGGTAGCCTTAATTTTACAATTTTTAAACTTTTATCTTGCATAAATGGAACAAAAAGTATGCATTTTTTGCTAAGCAAATGACGAAATTTAACCAAATTTGGCTCATAAGCTAAAGGAATAAAAATAAGAATTCTTTTTGCCTTTAATTTTTTAATGATATGAAAGCATTCTTGAAATATTTGAAAATCTTGTTTAAAATATAAATTTGGATGGTGTTTTAATTTAGTTTTTTGCAAAGCTCTAAAATGGATTTTTTGCATCATATGCCTTTTTAAAAACTTATTATCTTAGTTGTGTTATAATTTTACCATTTTTTAAATGAGAATAAGGAAATAAAAGATTATGAAAAAAATATTTTTATTGACTTTGATGATTTGTTTTTTTGTAGGCTGTAGCAACGATAAACAAAAAGATAAGGATGAAAATACAAGTGTAAATATAGAAGCAAATTTGGAACAAGGTGAAGATGTGAATTTCGATATTCATTTGATTGATGGAAATTCGATTTCGGTTCAAAAAAGCAATGAAAAAATCACTTTTGATACTGATAAGGCAACTTTATTTGTGTTTTTTACTACATGGTGCACCCCTTGTGTCGCAGAAATTCCTTATTTGAATAATCTTCAAAATAAATACAAAGATCAAATCAATATAGTAGGTGTTTTACTCGAAGATAAAAGCGATGAAGATATCAAGGCATTTAAAGATAAAAATAAGATTGTATATGAAATAGCTAATGGAGAAAATAATTATCTTTTAGCAAAATCATTAGGCGGTGTTAATGGCATTCCTACCATGTTTTTATATGATAAATATTCTAAATTAATCAATGAATATTTAGGTCTTATTCCTCAAGAAATGTTGGAAATTGATATTCAAAAGGCTGTATTTTAATGTTTGATTTTATAAAAAAAGGACTTTCAAAAACCCTTGAAGGAATTATTGGTATTAAGGGTGATAATAAAAAAATAACTAAAGATTTACTTGAGGAAATTTTATTAGAATCTGATGTAAGTTATGAAATCGTTGAAGAAATTATTTATTATTTACCGCCTAGCAATGAGGTTAAAAAAGAAGATTTAAAACGAGTGATGAGTTCTTATTTTCTTTATGATAAACCTGAAATTGTAAATTCTAAGCCTTTTGTGGAATTGATTTTAGGGGTTAATGGGGCAGGAAAAACAACAACTATTGCTAAACTTGCTTATCTTTATAAAAATAGACAACAAAAAGTGATACTAGGTGCTTGTGATACTTTTAGAGCGGGTGCGATCGAACAATTACGCCTTTGGTCTGAAAAAATTGGAGTGGATATCGTGCTTACTAGCCAAGGACACGATCCTTCAGCGGTTGCATTTGATACGATCAGTAAAGCCAAGGCTAAAAATTTTGATCAAGTTATTATAGATACGGCAGGTCGTTTGCAAAATCAAAAAAATTTAGCTAATGAGCTTGAAAAAATTGTAAGAATTTCAAACAAAGCTTTAGAAGGGGCTCCTCATAGAAAAATTTTAGTTCTTGATGGTACTCAAGGAAATGCGGGAATTTTACAAGCTAAAGCTTTTAATGAAATTGTTAAACTTGATGGAGTTATCATTACCAAACTAGATGGCACAGCTAAAGGTGGAGCACTTTTGGGTATAGCAAGAGAGCTTGAACTTCCTATTTTATATATAGGAGTGGGCGAAAAAATGGAAGATTTGATCGAATTTAATCCGGATAATTTTTTAGATATTTTATTAGAGGGCGTTTTTGAGTAAATGGCCAAAAATAAAATTCTTTTTGAATGCCAAGCTTGTGGAAATCAACAAAGTAAATGGTTGGGAAAATGTCCAGAATGCGGAGCTTGGGATAGCTTTGTAGAGTTAAAAACTGAACAAATTCAAGTCTTAAAAGAAATTGCTAAAGCAAGTTCAAAAGCTAGTGAAGCTGTATGTATTGAAGATGTAGAGCTTGAATATTTTTCAAGATCAAGTACAGGAGATGATGAGCTTGATTTAGTTTTAGGCGGAGGATTAGTTGAGGGATCTTTGATTCTTATTGGTGGAAGTCCTGGTGTTGGCAAATCAACACTTTTGTTAAAAATTGCTTCAAATTTAGCCAAAAAAGGTAAAAAAGTTCTTTATGTAAGTGGTGAAGAAAGCAAAGCACAGATTAAACTAAGGGCAGATAGACTTGAGGCAAATGCTTCAAATTTATTTTTATTGACTGAATTATGCCTTGAAAATATCTTAGAAGAATTACATAAAAAAGATTATGAAATTTTAATCATTGATTCCATACAAACTTTATATTCTAATAAAATTTCTTCCGCAGCAGGAAGCATTACTCAGGTGCGTGAGATCACTTTTGAACTTATGAGAGTGAGCAAGGCTTTTAATATAAGTACTTTTATTATAGGGCATATTACCAAAGAGGGATCTATAGCAGGTCCTAGAGTTTTAGAACATATGGTGGATGTGGTGCTTTATTTTGAAGGCGATGCAACAAAAGAAATCAGGCTTTTAAGAGGCTTTAAAAATCGTTTTGGTGGGACAAGCGAAGTGGGAATTTTTGAAATGACTTCTAAGGGTTTAGTGAGTGCAAAAGATCTCGCAAATCGTTTTTTTACTCGCGGAAGAGCTATTTCAGGAAGTGCATTAGGTGTAGTGATGGAAGGATCTCGTGCCTTAGTTTTGGAAGTGCAAGCTCTAGTTTGTGAAAGTGCTTATCCAAAACGCAGTGCTACAGGCTATGAAAAAAATCGTCTCGATATGCTTTTGGCTTTACTTGAAAGAAAGCTTGAAATTCCATTAGGGCATTATGATGTGTTTGTAAATATCAGCGGTGGCGTTAGGGTAAGTGAAACTGCAGCTGATTTGGCTGTGGTTGCGGCTATAATTTCGAGTTTTAAAAATCGTCCTTTAAGTAAAGATAGCGTTTTTATCGGAGAGCTTAGTTTAAATGGTGAAATTAGAGAAGTATTTAGCCTTGATACTCGTTTAAAAGAAGCAAAAATGCAAAAATTTAAAAATGCTATTATTCCTTCAAAACCTATTGAAGATGTGGGTTTAAAATGTTTTGTGGCTAAGGAACTTAGTCAAGTATTAGAATGGATGTGAAATAAAATATTATCAATTTTTAATGTTTTATCATTCTCTAAAAAAACTATAATTAAAATAAAATAGTGTGATTAAAGTATTTTATAAAGAATCAAAATGAAATATTATAAAATTAATATACAATGATAAATATGAAATATACAAAAAAAGGAAAACAAATGACTAAAGAAAAATTCATCTCTTATGAAGAAGTTCAAGCAAATCCCATGCTTAAATGGTTTTTTTATGAAGAATGTAGTGTCAAAGATAAATATTATCAAGAATGGCAAGAATATGTTAAAAAAACAGATTTAAATACAATGTATATTATAGAAAATCCAAAAGGTAAAGATGTTTATGATTTATCTCCATACCAAAGA